>NZ_JAAGPC010000103.1:0-269 GCF_017104595.1 Burkholderia sp. Tr-20390
AAGAGGACGTAACGATCGAACTGTAAGTGTGACGGAGAGATAGGAGGATGACAAAGAGACTAAGACACGACGTAGATGGTGGAGGTAAGCATGGAGATGTGAGGTCGGTACATAAAGTATGTCGTAACAGCATCAGTTGTGTAACATGTGGATGTATCTCAGAGAATAGTAATTAGATCTATTCTTGTTATGATTATACACCATCAATCGTGATTTATTATTTTTTTTTTTTTAATGCCCCGCCCCCCACCCAGACATACACCATGCCA
>NZ_JAAGPC010000104.1:0-32607 GCF_017104595.1 Burkholderia sp. Tr-20390
CCGTCCACAAGGTGTTTGGCGGGATTCTACCCTGTTCGATCGGGGAGCGCGAAGTCGTGATTGTGTCGAACCGTAACCCACTATAGACGTTCCAGCGCATTTTCGCGATTCGGCCAAACGGCTAATGCCATTTCGTTACGTTGCGTTACGACTCTCGCAAGGCCGTATCACCTGGGTTCGCGCGCGACGTTTACTTTAGTCGCGCGAGCCGGGCGGGCCGGCCGGCATATCAGGGATTCAGAACATGAACAAGAGACGATGGGCAGGGTGGGTCGGGAGCGTGGCGTTGCTGGCTTCGGGCAGTGCGATGGCGGGGCATGTCGACCTGTCGGTCGGCATCGGCGTACCGGTCGCGCCGGTCTATGTCGAGCCGGCCCCGGTCTATGTGGCGCCGCAACCTGCCGTGGTCGCCTATCCAGGCTACGGATACGGCTACTACGGCGATGACGACGACGATCGCTATCGCAAGTGGCGCAAGCACTATTACAAGCATGGGCACCGGCACCACGGCGACGACGATGACGATTGAGCCCGAGATCCACCCCGCCGGCGCGCATCAGAACGCGTAGTCGGGGTTTTTCGGGTCGAATGCGGTATCGTCGAGCGTCGCCGGTGCGATTTTCTCGATGACGATCCGCTCGAAGATCTTGCCGTCGTTGTCATACGACTCGACGGTCCGGAAATAGGGCGCGTGCAGGTCGAGCCCCAAAACTTCCTTCTTCGCGTAGAACTGCGGCCGGCCGGTCGGTGTTTCGTAGGTGAGCGTAACCACGCGCACGCCGTTGATCGTTCTGGCTTCCACATTGGTCGGCCGCTGCACGCCGGCTTCCAGATATTTCTTCCCTTCGGTCAGGTACAGGTTCGTGATGAATTCGGTGCCGAGATCCTTCACCTGGTGATTCGACTGGGCGCGCGCGAGTGCGCCGTCGATGGCCGTCCACAGCGGAATCTTGCCGAGCAGGCCGCCGAGGTGGCCGTACATCTCGTCCTTGCGCTGCGTCGTGTCGTAGATGGTCTCCTGTCCGGCGTGCGCGCCGCCCGGCAGCCATTTCGCATAGACGCGCAGCGGCTCGCGGGTGGTCTTCACGAGCATGCGGTCGGGCGTATCGGACCATTTTCCGCTGATGCGTTCCTGGCGCACCATCGTGAACTGGTAGGACGGATAGCCGTTGGGACCATTGCGGATATAGAGCGGCACGGCGAGCGGATCGAGCGCCTTGAAGAGCGCGGTGAGCGTCGCGTCATCGAGTTGCGCGAGCGTGCCGCGCTGCGCGGCCGTGCGTAGCCAGCGCGCCTGTTGCGCGACCGGTTCGCGGGTGACTTTCGCGAGATCGGCCGGCAGGGCGACCTCCTGCGCCGCGCTCACCGCGCTGGCCGCTTCCTGCGCATGCAGGCCAGTCTGGGCGAGCGACAGCATGCACGCGACTGCCACGGCGGCGGCATGCCGCGCGTGGCGCTTCTTTCCTTCGTTCATCGACGGCGTCTCCCGGGGCGATGGATCGTTCAGCCTTGCTTCGCGGCCTTGATTTTGGCGAGTTCCTCGTCGCGCAATGCACGGCGCAGGATCTTGCCGACGTTCGTCTGCGGCAGCGCGTCGCGGAACTCGACGAATTTGGGCATCTTGTAGCCGGTCAGGTTCTTGCGGCAGTGCGCGAGCACGTCGTCGACCGTCAGCGCCGGGTCGCGGCGCACGACGAACACCTTGATCCGTTCGCCCTGCACCTCGTCGGGAATGCCGATCGCCGCGGCTTCGCTGATGCCCGGATGCATCACCAGCACTTCCTCGATCTCGTTCGGATACACGTTGAAGCCCGACACGAGGATCATGTCCTTCTTGCGGTCGATCAGGCGGATGAAGCCGCGTTCGTCCATCACGCCGATGTCGCCGGTGCCGAGCCAGCCGTCGGCGTCGATCACCTTGGCCGTCTCGTCGGGGCGCTGCCAGTAGCCGCGCATCACCTGCGGACCCTGCACGCACAGCTCGCCGGGTTCGCCGACGGGCGCCCAGGTGCCGTCCTCGCGACGAAAGCGCACGACGGTGGACGGCGCCGGCAGGCCGATCGAACCGCTGAACGCGGCCATGTCGTTCAGGTCCACGGGGTTCATCGTGACGATCGGCGAGCACTCGGTCAGGCCGTAGCCCTCGACGACGGGCCGGCCCGTCACCTGCTGGAAGCGCTCCGCGACCGCGCGCTGCATCGCCATCCCGCCGGCCATCGCGAGCTTCAGCTTCGAGAAATCGCGCTTGCGGAATTCCTCGTTGTCGAGGAACGCGTTGTACAGCGTGTTGATGCCGGTGATCCCGGTGAACGTCTCGTTGCGGATGATCTTCATCACCATCGTCATGTCGCGCGGGTTCGCGATCAGGATGTTGCGGCCGCCGAGGCCCATGAAGATGAAGGCGTTCACCGTCAACGAATAGATGTGATACAGCGGCAGCGGCGTGAGCACGGTTTCGACGTCGCCCGAGACCTGGTCGGCGATCCAGGCCTTCGCCTGCAGCAGGTTCGCGATCAGGTTGCCGTGCGTGAGCATCGCGCCTTTCGCGACGCCGGTGGTGCCGCCCGTGTACTGCAGGAACGCGAGGTCGTCGCGCGTGATCGGCACCGGCTGCGGCTTGCCGCGGGCCCCGAGCGCAAGCGCCGAGCGCAACCGGATGGCCTGCGGCAGGTGGTAGGCCGGCACGAGCTTCTTCACGTGCTTCAGCACGAAATTGATCAGGCGTCCTTTCGCGTTGAAGCCGTCGGCGAGCAGGTCGCCGAGCGCGGTGACGACGATGTTCTTCACCTGCGTTTCCGGCAGCGCGTCCTGCAGCGTGCGCGCGAAGTTCTCGAATACGACGATCGTCTGCGCGCCGCTGTCCTTCAGCTGGTGCGCGAGTTCGCGCACGGTATAGAGCGGATTGACGTTGACGACGATCGCGCCGGCCTTCAGCGTGCCGAACAGTGCGACCGGGTACTGGAACGTGTTCGGCAGCATGATCGCGACGCGGTCGCCGGGCTTGATGCCGATGCCTTGCAGGTACGACGCGAACGCGTCGACCTTCTGCGCGAGCGTGCGATAGGTCATCGATGCGCCGGCGCTCACGTAGGCGACGCGTTCGGCGAAGCGGCTCGTGCATTCGTCGAAGAACTGCACGAGCGATGCGTACTGCGTGACGTCGATCTCGTGCGGGACGCCGGGCGGGTATGACGCGTACCAGATGCCGTCGGTGTTCGGCGGAACCTGGGCCGCTGCGGTTGCTGCGGAAGATGACATGACGAGTCTCCGGTCTTTGCTCTCGGCGAGGGCGGGCGCTTCGGCGCCGGCCCGTGCCCCGTGCCGCACGGTCGATCGACGGGGCGCCTCGACGCCCCGCACGACCGCGCGTTTCAATCAAATCGTGAACAGGAAGCGGCGCGTGGCCTCGCGCGCTCAGTTCGTGGAATGCAGCGTCGCCGTATCGACGGCGGGCGCAGCCGACTGCGGCAGCCCGAATGCTTCGCTGGCCCCCGCATCGTCGAGCACGGCCGCGAAGATCGACAGTTGCGCGCTGTCGGGCATCGGCGCTTTCAGCGCGGCGACGATCAGCGACGACAGTCGCGCGATCATCTGCACGTCGTTCATCGTGCGGCCTTGCGAGAACTCGTCGATCAGGCTTTCCGTTTCGGCGCCCGCGAGCGCGCCGGACAGCGCGCCGATCGCGAAGTGCAGCCGCCAGCCGAGCTCCGTGCGCGGCAGGTGCGGCAATGCGCGCTGGAACGCGTCGAAGAAGCGGCCCGCGACGCTCGCGTAGTGCGCGGTCAGGAAGTTGCGCACGAACGGCGACGGATCGGTGTACGCACGGCCGATCAGGCGCAGGAAGCCGGGCCCGCCGCGTTCGGGATTGCGCGAGGCCTTCAGCGCGGGAATGAACATCGCGCCGAGCACGTGCTCGCAGGTGATGTGCGTGCCGAGTTGCGCATCGAAGCGGTCGAGGATGCCCAGGCGCTCCTGGTTGAGCTGGTCGAGCCGGCGCGACAGCATCGCGTGGATCAGCGCTTCCTTGCTGCCGAAGTGGTAGTTGACCGCGGCGAGGTTGACCGCCGCGCGCGAGGTGATCTGGCGCATCGACATCGCCTCGAAGCCATGCTCGATGAACAGGTCCTCGGCCGCATCGAGGATGCGCGCCTTCGTCCCGCCGGTCTGCCGCGTGCCGGATGACCGTGCCCCGGACGGCCGTCCCGCGGATGGCCGCCCCTCCTGACTTACTGCCATGTCCCGCCTCCCATGCCGGTCGCCCGGCCGCGAACTGGTGATTTGTTTGTCTGATTCAAACAGCCGTTTTTATTAAGATAAAAAATCGCGCACCGAGCGGGCAAGCGGGGAATCTGGACAAATTCCTCTAGTTCGATGTGCGAATGCGGAAAGTATCGCGCGTGCCCTCGGCGGGACGGGGCACGCGTGATGATGCGGTGCGGCAATGCGCGGGATCAGCCGACCGTGCTACGCGTATTGACCGATTGCGTCATGTCGATGCCGCGCCGCTCGCGGCTGAACTGGATCAGCACGGCGATCACGACGGCGACGATGCCGGCCACGAGCGCGAGCGCGAAGCTGTAATTGTTGTTGTGCGAAACGGCGAGCGACGCCTGCATCGTCGCATTGCCCGACGCGAGCAGGTTGCCGAGCTGGTAGACGACGCCGGGGAAGGTCGCGCGGATCTCGTCGGGCGAGATCTCGTTCAGGTGAACCGGGATCACGCCCCACGCACCCTGCACCGAGATCTGCATCAGGAACGCCCCCGCGGCGAGGGCAACCGGGCCGCTCGAGAACGCCCACAGCGGCAGCACGGGCAGGGCGATCAACGCGGCGATGAAGATGGCGCGACGCCGGCCGATCCGCTCCGAGATCGCGCCGAACGACAGGCCGCCGACGATGGCGCCGATGTTCAGCACGATCGTGATCCACGACACGGTATGCGGATCGAAGTGATGCTGTTCGCGCAGGAACGTCGGATAGAGATCCTGCGTGCCGTGCGAGAAGAAGTTGAACGCGGTCATCAGCACGATCGCGTAGATCGTGAGCTTCCAGTTCTGCTTCAGCGTGGAGCCAAGGCTCGGGCGCGGGCGCTTTTCCATCTGCTTCCATGCCGGCGATTCGGGCACGTGCGAGCGCACGTACAGCACGAGCAGCGCGGGCAGCACGCCGACCATGAACATGCCGCGCCAGCCGATGTACTGGTAGAACAGGCCGAACACGACGGACGCGAGCAGGTAGCCGCTTGGATAGCCGGCCTGCAGCAGCCCCGACACGAAGCCGCGCGCATGGGTCGGCACGGTTTCCATCGTCAGTGCGGAGCCGATCCCCCATTCGCCGCCCATCGCGACGCCGAACAACGCGCGCAGCACGAGCAGCGCGGTCAGGCTCGGCGCGAAACCCGATGCGAGTTCGAGCAGCGAGTAGCACGCGATGTTGACCATCAGCGTCGGGCGGCGGCCGAAGCGATCGGCGAGCCGGCCGAAGATCAGGGCGCCGAGCGGGCGCATCGCGAGCGTCAGGGTGAGCGCGAACGCGACGGCGGGAATCGTCGACCCGAATTCGGCGGCGATGTCCTTCAGCACGAACACCATCAGGAAGAAATCGAACGCATCGAGTGTCCAGCCGAGGTAGGCGGCGATCGTGACGTTGCGTTGTTCGCGGGTCCAGCTCATGTCCGAGGTCTCCTCGTTGGCTTGCGCGCTCACGTTGTGGATGCGGATGCCGGCCCGGCTTGCGCGCGGTGCGGGGGCATGGATCGAGTGTAGGCGGCGGCGCCGGACGATGTGGGGCGCGATAACGTCGAATCGGGAATAATCCCTAGGAAATGAACTGTTTCGGAAATGGCAATGCCGTCGTACCAGACCGGCGACAGGCCTCTGTATCATTCCGGAAGGCTGTTTGTATCTGTTTTGTAATGCGCCCGATGCGCATCGTCACCGAATCAGGAGTCCCGATGACCGAACGTTCCGCCGCCACGCTGCCCGTGCTCGAGACTGCCCGGCTGTGGCTGCGTCCGCGTGTGCTGGCCGATCTCGACGCATGCCTCGCGATGGATCGCGATCCCGAGGTCACGCGGCACATCGCGGGCCCGTGGCACGATCCCGTCGAGCATCGGCGCTTCGTCACGCACCGGATCACGTGCGACTATCCGCCGGGCCTCGGCTACTGGTCGATCTTCGAGAAGGCCGCCCCCGATGCGTTCATCGGCTGGATCCTGCTGATTCCCGACTATGCGGACGGCGCGCGCGACGTCGAGATCGGCTGGCGGCTGGTGCGTGCGACGTGGGGGCGCGGCATCGCGAGCGAAGCCGCGGCAGCCGTCGTGCGTCACGCGTTCGATACCGTGCGCCTGCCGCGCGTGATCGCCGATATCGCCGAGGCCAACAGCGGCTCGCTGAATGTCGCGCGCAAGCTCGGGATGCGTCGCGTGAGCATCGTGCACGATGGCATTCCTTACATTCGACATCGTCTCGAACGCAACGATCTGCGCGCGTAGCGCGGCGTCGTGCGTGGGCGGGCCGTCGGGCGGTTGTCAGAGATCGTCAACCGCAGGCGTATCGAGGTCATGACGTATTAACGGCTCGCGTGATCAGGAGTATCGTTGCCGGAATTTCGCAACATGGGGTACGACCATGGCTCTCGGCAACGATGTTCACCTGATTCCCGTCAAGCTTGAAGAACTGCGTCCCACGCAGATGACGGTCGGCTATCGCGAAGTCAAGGCGAAGCGCAAGCACTGGAAGGCGCTCAACAAGCGGGCACGCAAGGCCGCGATCGAATCGCACTGGTTCCCGGCCGTGCTCGGGCCGGGCGGGGTGCACTACATCACCGATCACCACCACCTCGGCCTCGCGCTGATCGAGGAAGGCGAGGCACGCGTGAACGCGATGCTGCTGAAGGACCTGTCGTGGCTCGACGACACGATCTTCTGGCGGATGATGGAACACAACCAGTGGGTGCATCCGTTCGGCGCGGACGGCACGCGTCGCGACTACGCGAATCTGCCGAAGGCGCTGACCGGGCTCGTGGACGATCCGTACCGCAGCCTTGCCGGCGAGCTGCGCACGGCAGGCGGCTATGCGAAGGATGCGACGCCATTCAGCGAATTCCTGTGGGCCGACTACCTGCGCCAGCACGTGTCGCTCGACCAGATCCGCAAGAATTTCGCGAAGGCGCTCGACATCGCACTGCATCGCGCGCACGACCAGGATGCACGCTATCTGCCCGGCTGGTCGGGCGTCATCGCCGTCAAGCCCTGACCGCCTCATGACGACCGCCCCGATCCGCCCCGATGCCGGCCCGCAGCATGCCGACCATTTCGCCGCGCTCGACACGGCCTCGCCGCCGCCCACGCGACGCATCGGCCTCGATGCGCTGGCCGGCCTGTCGATCGCGGGGCTGCTGATCCCCGAGGCGGTCGCGTACGCGGGGCTGGCGAACCTGCCGCCGCAGGCCGGTCTGATCGCGTTGCTGTCGGGGCTCGTCGTCTATGCGCTCACCGGCAGCAGCCGCTTCGCGATCGTGTCGTCGACATCGTCGTCGGCCGCCGTGCTTGCGGCGACCGTGCTCGCGGAATCGGGGATGGCGCTCGCCGCGCAGCTCGCGCTCGCGGCGGCGCTCGTCGCGATGACGGGCGTGCTGTTCATCCTGGCCGGTGCCGCGCGGCTCGGCGGCATGTCGGACTTCGTCGCACGGCCGGTGTTGCGCGGCTTCACGTTCGGCCTCGCGCTGACGATCGTCATCAAGCAGTTGCCGAAGATCCTCGCGATCTCCGTGCAGCACAGCGATGCGCCGCATGTCGCGCTCGACCTGATCACCGGCGCGCCGCATGCGAATCTCGCGAGCGTCGTGCTCGGCGCCATTGCCCTGGCGTTGCTGTTCACGCTCGGGCGCAGCTCGCGCGTGCCCGCGACGCTCGTCGTGATCGTGCTGTCGATCGCGGCCGGCTACGCGATCGACTGGCAGCGATACGGGATCGCGATCGTCGGCCATATCGATTTCAAGCATATCGAGTTCGGCCTGCCGACCCTCGACCGCAACGCGTGGATGCAGACCATCGAGCTTGCGTTCGCGCTGATGCTGATCCTGTACGCGGAATCGTACGGATCGATCCGCAACTTCGCGCTGAAGCATGGCGACAGCGTGTCGCCGAACCGCGACCTCGTCGCGCTCGGCTGCGCGAACCTCGTGTCGGGCCTGCTGCACGGGATGCCGGTCGGCGCCGGCTATTCGGCGACCTCGGCGAACGAAGCGGCCGGCGCGCAGTCGCGCTTTGCCGGCCTGTGGGCGGCGGGCGTGGTCGCGCTGATCGTCTGGCTGCTGCTGCCGCAGCTCGCGCGCACGCCGGAGCCCGTGCTCGCGGCGATCGTGATCTTCGCGGTCAGCCACTCGCTGCATCCGTCGGTATTCCGGCCGTACTGGGCCTGGCATCGCGATCGCCTCGTGGTGATCGCCGCGCTGCTCGCGGTGCTCGTGCTCGGCGTGCTGCACGGGTTGCTCGCGGCCATCGGCGTGAGCCTGCTGCTGACGCTGCGCAAGCTGTCCGAGCCGAACGTCAGCGTGCTCGGCAGGCTGCGCGACAGTCACGATTTCGTCGACGTGGCGAGCCATGCCGACGCGAAGCCGGTGCCCGGCGTGCTGATCGTGCGGCCCGAGGCGCAACTGTTCTTCGCGAATGCGGACCGGATGCTGAACCGCGTGCGTGCGTTGATGAAGGCCGCGCCGGACGCGCATACCGTGATGCTGAGCCTCGAGGAAACGCCGGATGTCGACAGCACGACGATCGAATCGCTGCGCACGTTCGCGGCCGAATGCACGGCGCGCGGGTTGCGGCTCGCGATCGTGCGGCTCAAGGTGCACGCGCTGCATGCGCTGCGCCGCGCGGCCGACGATACGCTGCACGACGATGCGATGTCCGAACTGAGCGTCGACGAGAGCCTGCAACTGCTGCAGGCCCGGATGCCGCCGGACGGCAGCGACGGCACGACCGCCGCGTGACGGCGTGGCGCGGGGGCGCCGCGCCGGTGAGTGCTATGGCGAAACCGCGGCGTCGGCCGAGCGATCGATCATGTCGGTCACTTCGTCCGCCGTCGGCGCATAGGCGCCTGCATGCGCACAGGCAACCGCCGCACAGGCGGCTGCGTAGCGCAGATGCTCGGCGGCGGATGCATCGGGACGCGCGAGCTGGCTCGCGAGCCAGCCGCCGATGCTGGCATCGCCGCAACCGACGGTGTCGGCCACTTCGGTCGGGAACGCGGGCTGGAACAGCACGATGTCGCGATGCAGGAGCTGCATGCCGGATGCGCCGCGCGTGACGAGCATCGCGGCGTCCGGCGCCCACGTGCGCAGTTGGGCGAGCGCGGTGGCTTCATCGAGTTCGGGAAACAGCCCGCGCAGATCCTCGTCGGATACCTTGATCCAGTCGGCGAGCCCGGCCAGCCGGCGCAGCGTGTCGCGATACGACGGCGCGGCCATCGGTGCGCGGAAGTTCGGGTCGAACGAGATCCGCTTGCCGGCCGCGCGCGCCGCTTGCGCCACGTCGATCAGGCGCGACGCCAGCGGCTCGCGCACGACGCCGAGCGAGCCGACGTGCACGATCTCGGCCGCGTCGAGTGCGCCGGCGGGCAGGTCCGCCGGATCGAACGCGAGATCGGCGCTGTTCTCGCCGATGAAGAAGTAGTGGGGCGGCTGCTTCGACACGACCATCGCGAGCAGCGGCGCGCGATCGACCTGCCGGATGAAGCGCAGGTCGAGCCCCGCGTCGGCGCTCTTGCGCATCAGCTCGTCACCGAAGGTGTCGCGGCTGACCGTGCCGGCGAAGGCCGTCGGCACGCCGAGTCGCGCACCGACGCGCGCGACGTTCCAGCATGAGCCGCCGGCGACGCTATGCCAGTGCTGGTCGTCGTCGCGGATGAAATCGGTCAGTGCTTCGCCGAATACGATCAGGCGGGGAAACGTCGTCGTCATGTCGAAACCTTGTGCCGCGCCGCTGTGCGCGGCGATGCAGCGATTGATCTGAAAAGGCGGGCAGTGCGGGCCGTCGCATGCAGCGACGCAGCCAGGCACCGCCCGGTTGCTCGGGCGGACGGGGGGCGATCAGCGCGGGGTGCTCCAGCCCTTGTAGCTCTTCACGTTGTCGCGCGTGATGAGCGTCGGCTCGATCAGGATCATCGGGTTGGCCGGCTTCTGGCCGTTCATGATCCCGTAGCCGACGTTGACGGCCTGCTGCGCCATCGCCCAAGGGTCCTGGCTCGACGACGCCTGCACGAGCGTATTCGACTTGAGCGCGACCTCGATATCGGGCGCGCCGTCGACCGACGTGATCACGATGTTCGGGCGGTTCAGCTGCTTCGCGGCGAGATCGCTGCCGATCGCCTGCGGGTCGTTGATCGTGAACACCGCGTCGAGCTTCGGAAAGCGCGTCAGGTAGCCCTGCATCGCGTTCATCCCGCCTTCACGCGAGCCCTTGCCGTCCTGGTCGCTCGACAGCACCTTGATGCCGGCACTTTTCGCGAGCACGGTCTTGCAGCCGTTGACGCGATCGATCACGGCCGACACCTGCGGGCCGTTCTCGATGATCACGTTGCCCTTGCCGTTGAGTTTCTTCGCGATGTAGTCGCATGCCAGCTCGCCGGCCTTCACGTTGTTGGTCTGCACGGTCGCGTTCGCGCCGGCCGCCGCGACGTCGACCGCGACGACCGTGATGCCGGCCGCCTGCGCCTTCTTCACCGCCGGCTCGATCGCCTTCGGATCGGTTGCGTTGAGCAGGATCATGTCGACGTGCGCGGAGATGAAGTTGTCGATCTGCGTGAACTGCTTGTTCAGGTCGTAGTCGGCCGACACGGCCGTGACCTTCGCATTCGGGTTGATCTGCCTGGCGCGCGCCTCGGCGCCCTTGACGATCGTGACGAAGTACGGGTTACCGAGCGACCCGACCGTGACGCCGATCGATTTGAGCGGCTTGTCGGCCGCGTGCGCGGCGGAAGCGCCGAAGGCGAGTGCGCAGGCGACGGCGGTCAGGGCGGCTTTGTGCTTGAACATGTCGTGGTGTCTCCGTGAAGTGGCTTGGCGGGCGGGCGCAGGGATCGGCCTGCGCCGCCAGGTTGAATGGACGGGCAGGGGCTCAGGTACGCGCCGAATCGCGCTGGCGGTAGCGGTCGAGCGCGACGGCGCCGATGATCACGAGCCCCTTGATGATGTACTGCCAGATGTCGGACACGCCGAGCAGCACGAGCCCGTTGGTCAGCACCGCGATGATCAGCGCACCGATCAGCGTGCCGACGATCGAGCCGACACCGCCGACGAAGCTCGTGCCGCCGAGGATCACCGCGGCGATCGCGTCGAGTTCGTACGACTGGCCGAGCTGCAGGCCGTTGGCCGCATAGAGCCGTGCGGCCGACATCACCGCGCCGAGACCGGCGAGCAGCCCCGACGCCGCATACACGAACAGCTGGATCGCCCGCACGTTGATGCCCGACAGGCGGGCGGCTTCCGGATTGCCGCCGACCGAATAGATGCGCATCCCGAGCACCGTGCGGCGCAGGATGAACCACGAGATCGCGATCACCGCGCACGCGATCACGACGAGCCACGGCACGCCGAGGATCGTGCCGTTGCCGATGAACGCGAACGGCAACTGCGGATTGAACACGGTCGTGTCGTTGCCGATCAGGCGCGCGACGCCGCGCACGGCGGTCATCGCGCCGAGCGTGACGATGAACGGCGGCAGGCGCAGGAACGAGATCAGGCCGCCATTGATCGCGCCGAACACGAGGCCGACGAGGAGCGCGAACGGCACGCCGAGCCAGCCCCAGCCCGGGATGGTCGATGCGAGCAGTGCCGCGACGGCCGCGGCGGCGAGCACCGAGCCGACCGACAGGTCGATGCCGCCCGTCAGGATCACGAAGGTCATGCCGGCGGCCAGCACGATGTTGATCGACGCCTGCTGCGTGACGATCGACAGGTTCTGCAGCGTGAAGAAACCGTCGGTCAGGAAGCCGAAGCCGATGCACAGGACCAGCAGCACCGGCAGCATGCCGGCGGTGCGGATCAGCGATTGCATGCGGGCGCGTTGATCGGCGCCGCGCAACAGCGGCGTGCGGGTGGCCACCGGCTGGGCCGTCGCGGAAGCGAGGTTCCGCTGCTTGGTCGGGTTGATCATTTCGGTAACCTGGATGTAAGAAGGAAATGAAAAAGGGCGAGCCTCAGTGCGCGTCGGCGAGTTCGGCCTGCGAGCCGGTGGCGAGCGCGATGATGGCTTCCTGCGTGATGGGCGTCTGCGTGTAGCCGCCGAGTTCGCCGGCGATCTCGCCTTCGCGCATCACGAGCACGCGGTCGGCGACACCGATGATCTCCGGCAGTTCGCTCGAGATCACGATCACGCCCACGCCGGCCCGGGCCAGTTCGTTGATGATCCGGTAGATCTCGGATTTCGCGCCGATGTCGACGCCGCGTGTCGGCTCGTCAAGGATCAGCACGCGCGGCTTCGTTTCGAGCAGGCGCGACAGCAACACTTTCTGCTGGTTGCCGCCCGACAGCGCGCCGACGTTGACGTTCGCGTTCGGCACGCGGATCGACAGCGACGCAATGGCGTCCCGCGCGCGTTCGGCGCCGCGCGCGAGATCGAGTGCACCGAGCCGCGCATCGCGGTTGCAGACCGAGATGTTGATGTTGTCGCGCACGCTCATGTCGAGGAACAGGCCCTGGCGCTTGCGGTCCTCGGTCAGGTAGACGAGGCCCGCGTCGATCGCGTCGCGCGGCGAGTGCGCGCCGAACGTGCGTTCGCCCACCTTCACGTCGCCGCGCACACGTGGTTCGGCGCCGAAGATCAGCCGCGCGAGTTCGGTGCGGCCTGCGCCGACGAGCCCCGCGATGCCGAGCACTTCGCCGGCGTGCAGGTCGAGGCTGCAGCCGCGCACGCGTGCGCCGTCGGCGATGTCGCGGACCGACAGCAGCAGGTGGCCGGGGTCGTACGGTGCGTGTTCCTTCTTGTAGAAGCCTGAGATGTCGCGGCCGACCATCATCGCGACGAGGCGCTCGGCCGACAGCGATGCGCGTTCGAGCGTGCCGACGTACGCGCCGTCGCGCAACACCGACACGCGGTCGGAGAGTTCATAGATCTCCGCCATCCGGTGGCTGATGTAGATGATCGCGAGACCTTCCTCGCGCAACTGGCGGATCAGGCGGAACAGGTGCTCGGTTTCGCGCGACGACAGCGGCGTGGTCGGCTCGTCCATCACGAGGATGCGCGCCCGGGTGTGCACGGCGCGTGCGATCTCGACGAGTTGCTGCTCCGCGATCGACAGCGTGTCGACGAGCGTGTCGGGCCCGAACGATGCGCCCAGGCGCGCGAGCACGTCCTCGCAGCCGCGCGCCATCGCCGCGCGGTCGATCGTGCCCCAGCGCCGGTTGCCGCGCCGCAGTTCGCGGCCGATATAGATGTTTTCCGCGACGCTCAGGTTTGGCGACAGGCACAGTTCCTGGTAGATCACCGCGACGCCTGCATCGCGCGCGGCAAGCGGGCCGTCGATGTCGATGCGGGCTCCGTCGATCAGGATCTCGCCGCCGGCGTCGGCACGGTAGGCGCCCGACAGGATCTTCATCAGCGTCGATTTGCCGGCGCCGTTTTCGCCCATCAGCGAATGGATCTCGCCGGGATAGACGGTCAGGCTGACGTTGTCGAGCGCGCGCACGGCCGGGAACGTCTTGCTGATCCCGCGCATCTCGAGCAACGGACGGGGCGACTCAGATCGCGACATGGTTGACCTCCTGCGAGTCGGTGCGGGCGCCCTTGAGGATGCCGGCCCGCGGGGAGAAGTTGAAGAACATCGGCAGCGTGGCCGCGCCGATCGCACCGGCGTCGGCGCCGAACGTGCCGCGTACGAGCACCGGCGTGCCGCGCGCTTCGGGCGCGGTGGCCACGAGCGCGGCGCGCAGGCGCGTCGTGACCGCGTCGAGCAGGCCCGCGTCGGTATCGGCGTCGAGCACGACCACCGGCGCGTCGACCACGCACAGCACCGCGCGCAATGCCGGCGCCAGCGCGTCGACGCAATCGTCGATCCATTCGTCGACGGCGGGCAGGCCGCGGGCGATGCATGCTTCGAGATCGGCCCGGTTGTCGACCGTTTCGCCGTGATGGCGCAGATGGCGCACCAGCGCATGCAGCGACGCGCGCGCGAGCAGGATGTCCCACGGGCCGCGTGGGGGCGGCGCGGAAGCCAGCCGGCTCGGCGGCACGGGAATCACGGCGATGTCGCCTGCATTGCCGGTCACGCCGCGCAGGCAGTCGCCGTCGATCGCGATGCCGCCGCCGATGGCCGGCCCGATGAACAGGTAGACGAAGTCGTCGCACTGCCGGCCGTATCCGTAGAACAGCTCGGCGATCGCGGCTGCGTTGCCGTCGTTTTCGCCGAATACCGGAAGCGACAACGCGCGACCGAGGTCGGCCGCGAAATCGACGTCTTCCCACGCGCGGAACGTGTCGGGTGCGAGGCCGAGTTCGCGCATCCACGCACCGAGGTTGTAGGGCTGCGCGACGCCGATGCCGGTCAGGCGGGCGCGCTCGTGGTCGGGGAGCAGGGCCTGCATCGCGTCGATGTCGTGGCGGACGATCTCGAGCACGTCGGCGGGCGGCGGCAGCAGCGTGTCGTGCGAGCGGCGGCCGAGCACGTCGCCGGCGAAGTTGACGAGCGCCGTTTCGATGCGCATGCGGTCGAGATGGACGCCGATGCCGAACGCGCCGCGCGGATCGAGGCGGATCAGCGAGGCCGGCTGGCCGCGTTGGCCTTCGGTGCGGCCCGCGAATTCGATCAGCTTCGCATCGGCGAGCGACGCGATGATGCTGCCGACTGCCGTTCCCGTCATGCTCGCGAGGCGGGCGAGGTCGGCCTTCGACGCGCTGCCTGCGCGGCGCAGCGTCTTCAGCAGCAGGCGCTCGTTGTAACGGCGCACGTTGGCCGAGTTGCTTCCCTGGCCGAAGTGCGGGCTTCTCATGGCGTCTCCTTCCATGGTGCGCCGTCTGGCAGCGCATTAAATAAATCACGTTGATTTATTTAACCGCGCGTACGGCGGCGTGTCAGCCTAGGGAAATCCCGGTTTCGATGGCGGCGGGACGCTGGTGAGAGGTGTTCGGAATCGGGGATGGATCGCGGTGATCAGAAAATCGGGCGCAGGTGGCTTGAGGGGGGAGTACGAGCGTGTGGCGCCGGGTTGTTGCCGAATTTGCCACTGCCGTTGGAGCTCGCTGGCACCGGGTGCGCAAACCAAAGCGACTGGTTTGCTCTCTGGGATGGGGAAGGTGTGTTTCCGGCGCCGGAAATGAAAAAAGGCCGGCTAGAAGCCGACCTTTTTATAAAACAGATGGTGCCCAGGAGAGGACTCGAACCTCCACGATGTTGCCACCGCTAGGACCTGAACCTAGTGCGTCTACCAATTCCGCCACCTGGGCACGTTTCGCTTGTTGCTGCATCGCGAAAGAACGCAATTATAGCGCGTTCGAAGAGGCTGTCAACACAATTTCAGGTCGCGAACGAAAATAATTGAGCACGCTGTTCGGTCGGGCGAAGGAGGGGGAGGTGGGTATGCGAGCCGCTTGCATGTGCGGCGACGCCATCTTGCGATTGACGCGTATTTTCGGCGCCGGAAATGAAAAAAGGCCGGCTAGAAGCCGACCTTTTCAAAAACAGATGGTGCCCAGGAGAGGACTCGGTCACACAAGCGCGACCCCGGCTGCGCTTGCAAGCGCAGCCTTTCGAGTCCTCACGCAAAGCGCGCAGGCGCTTTGCTTCCTGGGCTTGAAATGAAAAAAGGCCGGCTAGAAGCCGACCTTTTTATAAAACAGATGGTGCCCAGGAGAGGACTCGAACCTCCACGATGTTGCCACCGCTAGGACCTGAACCTAGTGCGTCTACCAATTCCGCCACCTGGGCACGTTTCGCTTGTTGCTGCATCGCGAAAGAACGCAATTATAGCGTGTCCGAAGAGGCTGTCAACACAATTTCATCGAAAGCGACGAAAAGTGTTCACGTCGAACGGTCTGCCACACACTGGCCGGCGCCGGCCAGTCTCGCTGCGAAAATTCAGCCCGACGCCGGCTTCGTCTCGACGCGCGTCGGCAAACCATTCGGTCGGGAAAAACGTGTTGCGAAATTTCCCGCCGTTCATCAAAGTTTGGCAGGATCGCTTCACGGGTGAACCACCAGGGCAAACAACCGCATTGTCTGCACGAACTCACCTGGGATCGAAGGTCCCGAACGGGTCGCACCGGCACGGTATCGACGCGTCCTGACGACCGTCCGAATGGTAAATATTCGGACGAGTCCGAAACGAAATAGAAACCATATGGGACAAGGTCTAATTGGACCCGGTGCCTAATAAAAATCGAGATAGTTCCGGCAACATGGCGGCATTGGAACCCGCGGCAGCATGCCGTGCGGTTGCCTGTTGAGGGACCCGGGGCCGCCTGAGCGCAAGTCGCATGGCGGGATCGCGAGCGCGACGAAAAATGTGGCCATGGCCGCAACCATGCAGGAAGTGCGCGACTGCAACGAACTCGGGCGAATAAAACAATAACGTGGACCAAACCATGCCTGACTGGCTCAATCGAGTCTTGAAAATTGCAACATCCGTTCGACCTGCCGTATGGCCGCTCACGGCCGGCGCGGTGTTGCTGGCAGTGCTCAGCTGCACGCCGACCGCCGAGGCGTTGCTGTCGCCGCTCGACCGTTTGTACTGGAACCTGGTGGTGACCGGCGTCGATCACGGGGATCGTGACGAGGTCGTCGTCATCTCGATCGACAAGAAGACCATTGCCGAACTCGGCAGCGGCGAAAGCTATGCGCGCACGTCCCATGCGCAGGTGCTCGATCGGCTGGGTGCCGCCGCGAGTGTCGTGCTCGACATGACGATGTTCAGCGCGGCGTCCGGCGATCGGCCGCTGGCGGGCGCGATCGCGCGGCAAGGGCACGTCGTGCTGCCTGCCCACGTATCGCAGGAGGCCACGCGTGCCGACACCGTGCTGTTGCCCGAGGCGCGGTTGCGTGCCGCGGCCGCGGCCATCGGCCAGCGCAGCGTGATGCTGGGCAGCGACCATCTGGTGCAGGGCATCGTGCCTTATATTCACGCGGACAACGCGGAGGCGGAACTGCCGCACGTGGCGCTGGAGGCGATTCGCGTGGCGGGCGCGTCGCTGCCGGCCGGGGACGTGCGTCACCAGGTGCAGGACCATGTGTCGAATCTGGGGCACGTCGAGACCGGTTCGCTCGCGCTGTTCCTGCCTGCGCGCTTCGACCTCGATCGCTATTCATACGTCGACGTGCTGAAAGGGCGCATTCCCGAGTCGGCGTGGCGCGGTCGCATCGTCTTCATCGGCGACGCGATGTCGGACCTTTCCGGGGTGTACGACCTGTCGACGTCGGAAGGGGGGCGGCTGCGGCGCGTCGAGGTCGATGCACTGGTGACGCAGGCGCTGCTCGATGGCCGCATTCTGCGGCGCGAGCCGGCGGCGATCCAGGTTGGCGTCAGCGTCGCGGTCGCGACGGGAATGCTGCTGATCTGCATGCTGGTGCCGGGCTGGCGCATGTACGCATTCGCGATCGCGTGGATGGCCACGTTCGTCTCCGTCTCGCTGGTGCTGCTGGTGCATTGGTCGTACTGGATGCCGCTCGGGCCGATGTTTGCCGTGTGCGCGCTGATCTTCGCGTTCTGCGGCTGGCGGCGTGCCGGCAGCCTGCGGACGTTCATGCTGAAGGAATACGGGCTGCTGCACCGGCTGGCCGGCAAGCATGCGTTCGCCGGCTTGCCGCACGCGGCGGGCGCCGATGCCGAGCTGCCGAGCGCGGACGAAGTCGAGATCGCGATGCAGCAGATTCGCGCCTGGCAGACGGCCTATGTCGACATGATCGAGACGTTGCCGTATCCGATCTTCGTCGAACAGCACGGCCGGATGCTGCTGTGCAACGCGGGCGGCCGCGCGATGCTGGAGACGTTCGACACCGAGGGTGACCGCGACGCAGCCGTCCGGCACGTGCTGTCGATTGCGCACGACGAAGTGCAGATCGCGAAGGCGAGCGGCAAGATTCACTCGGCGGAGCTGACGCTGAACGGGCGCACGCAGATGATGATGGTGACGCCGTTCGGCGACGGCGAGCAGCATCGTTCCACGGCGAGTATGATCTGCTTCGTCGACATCCACAACATCAAGGCCGCGGTCGAAAGCGACCGGCTGACGCTGCGACACATGGCGCACGACCTGCGCAATCCGCTGTCGACCGTGCTGTCGCTGCTCGAGGAGCGCAACCGCGCCGACGGCGCGACCGACGAGGATTTCCTGACGGACCTGCACAAGCTGGTGGACTACAGCCTGCGCGTCGCACAGGATTTCACGCAACTGTCGCGCGCCGAGCATCTCGACACCCGAGCCTACGTGGCCGTGTCCGCCAACGATCTGGCGACGGAGGCGGTCGATCATCTGTGGCACAGCGCGAATGCGAAGCGAATCCGCGTCGAAGGCCCGCATTACGAGGGCGACGACGTGTTCGTGTCCGGCAATCGCGACATGCTGCTGCGTGCGCTGACCAATCTGCTCGACAACGCGATCAAGTACTCGGACGAGGAGACGGTGGTCGACGTGTGGATCGCTGCCGACGATCGGCAGGTGACGATGACGGTGCAGGATCAGGGGATCGGCATCCCCGCCGACGCGCTGCCGCGCCTGTTCGAGCCGTTCTTTCAGGTCGACGGCTCGCACCGCGACGCCAGCCGCGGCGTTGGCCTCGGCTTGCCGTTCGTGAAGGCCGTGGTCGTGCGCCATGGCGGCTCGATCGACGTGACGTCGACGCCGGGGCAGGGCAGCCGCTTCATCGTGCGCTTGCCGAGAACCGCTGCGGAAGCGCTCGAAGACGCGTGAGCCGTGCCGGGCCGCAACGGTAGCGCGGCCGCCAGCTTCGTCGAGGTCGGGTAGAGATTGAACCGGATGGATGGAAAGCCGGGCCCTGTATCGCACAAGGGCCCGGCTTTTTTGCGTTCGGGCCCGGCGAGTGGCGCGACACGGCGGATGACGAGACGGGCGTGCCTGTCGGTGCTTCGGACTGCGTGACGATCGCGCCGTCCCGGGGCGGTGCCGACCTGACGAGACTTGCGGATGGAGGCTCGTCGCCGAGAACCGCTCGATAGCGGACGGTGCGGCGATGGCCTGGCACGTCGGCACGAGAGACGAAGGCGCGGGGGCCGCGTGTCGTCTTCCGGCGCGGAACTGGCGTCAAGCAGGACTCCGATCCCGCAGGCGCGGCGCGGCCACGGACGCGAAACAGAGGAAAGGTCGAGGACGCCATCGACATGACGCGATGACACCGGGGCGACGTCGATCCTGGCGGTGGCGTTTGCGGTCCGCGCATTCCTTGCCCATTGCCCGCACCTTCACAACCGTCCGCAGCGTTGCGGATGCCTATCCGCCAACCGAAACCCAAACGAAAACGCCCTCGCGCGAGGCGAGGGCGATATCGGCATCAGCCGTTGTGCGTCGGAAGACGCGGGTTCGGACTGACCGGGGCGCCGCGATGGCGCCGCCGGCCGGACCGGGCATTACTCCTTGTGTTCATCCCATGCCTGGTCCCACGCGGTGCCCTTGCCCGGCTCGTACGCCCAGGCTGCCATCGAGCACCAGTTGGTGTACGGGAACGGCTTGCAACGGAACAGCTTGCCGTTATTGGAAACGATGTCGCCCGCGTTGTACTTCGTGCCTTCCTTGTACTGCGGGTGGTTGCCACCGCTGCCGCCACCTTCGCCGCCGCCGTTGCCGGCGTTACCACCGTTACCACCGCCGCTTTCGCCACCGCCGCCTTCGCCGCCGTTACCGCCGTTGCCGCCGCCGTTACCGCCGTCGTTGCCGTAGAGCGTCCACGCGTCGTTCCACGCGAAGCCCTTGCCCGGCTCATACGCCGTCGGCGCGCCCGAGCACCAGCCGCTGTTCGGGAACGGCTTGCACTGGTAAAGCTTGCCGAGGTTCGACACGATGTCGCCGGCGTTGTACTGCGTACCGGCCTTGTACGCCGGGTACTTGCCGCCTTCGCCGCCACCGTTGCCGCCATTGCCGCCGCCTTCGCCGCCGTTACCGCCGCCCGCATCCTTGGCCTTCACGAGGACGGTGTGCTTCGCGGTGCTCGACAGCTTGCCGTCGCTGACCGTGACCGAGAACGTGAACGACTGGTCCTTCGCGAGCGTGGGCGCGTTGAAGTTCAGCTTCGCGCCGGCCGGCGTCGCCTGGATGCCGGTCGGGACGTTCCACTTGAAGCTCAGCTTGTCGCCGTCCGGATCGGTCGATTTCTCGGCCGACAGCACGACAGCCTGGCCGGCTTCAGCCGTTGCCGGGCCCCCGAGTTGCGCGACCGGCGGGCGGTTTTCCGCCGGCGGCGGTTCCACGGCCGTGTCGGCCTTGGCGGTCACGACGACTTGCGCGCTGTCCTTCAGGCCGGCCGGATCGGTGACCGTCACGCGGAACGTGTACTTCGTGTCCTGCTTGACCGACGGAATGTCGACGCTTGCCTTCGCGCTCGTCGCGTTGGCGAGCTGCAGCGGCGCGCCGGCGACCTGTTCCCACTTGTAGGTCAGCTTGTCGCCGTCCGGATCGCGCGACTTCGACGCGTCGAGCGTCACCATCGCCGGCCCGGTGACGGTCATGGCGGCGCCGGCGTTTGCGATCGGCGGATGGTTTTCCGCGCCGCCGCCTTCATTGCCGTGGCCGAGGCCCTTGTGCATCGCATTCAGGATGTCGCCGTTGTCCGAGTCGATTTCCCACGAGAACAGGCCGCCCAGCTGGTGTGCGCGCACGTAGTCGCCCTTCGCGAGAACGGAGCGCTCGTCGTCGAAGGTGAGGAGTTCGCCGGTGCTCTTGTTGAACACGTACGGTGCTTCGGCCGTCTGGTCGTAGTGGTACTCGTAGCCGTTGATGCCGGCGTTGTTCGGCCCGATCATCTCCGCCTTGAGTTTCTTGTAGTCGAGGATGCCCGGCTCCCACTGACCCTTGTGCGCACCCGTCGCCGTGCCGGTGAACGGATTGCCGTCGGCATAGCCGTGTACGCCGGTCCAGCCGCGGGCATAGGCCGCCGCGCCGACCACGAGCTTCTTCGGATCGACGCCCTGCGCGAGCAGCGCCTTGATCGAATTGTGCGTCGTGTACGCGGTGTCCGGCTTCCAGCCCGGGGCATACAGCGCGGTCTGGTGGCCGAGTTCCTTCAGACTGAACGCACCGTAGAAGTCGTACGTCATGTCGAAGATGTAGTCCATGTACTTCGTGGCTTCCTTGTAGTTCACCACGTCGATCTTGTCCTTGCCCGCGCCGATCGCCGACGTCAGTTCGTACGTCCGGCCGGTTTCCTGCGACAGCTTGTCGAGCATCTGCCGCAGTTCCTTCATCAGCGTCACGTACAGCGGGCCGTCCTTCACCGGATCGCCGAGCGACGGGTTCACGCCCTTGCCGCCGGGGAATTCCCAGTCGATGTCGACGCCGTCGAAGAACTTCCACGTGCGCAGCAGCTGCTCGGTCGAGTCGACGAACACCTTGCGCTTCGCCGGGTCATGCAATTTGAAGAACGGATCGGACAGCGTCCAGCCGCCGATCGACGGCAGGATCTTCATGTTCGGGTTGCGTTTCTTCGCGGCCATCATCTGGCCGAGCACGCCCTTGAGCTTCGAGTTCGCGGTCTGGCCCGGCAATGCCTTGGCCATTTCACCGTAGGTGTCGTGGATCGCGACGCTGAAGTCGGGCAGGCCCTTGCAGCTCTGCTGAAGCGTGTTGAACGAGCCCGGCAGGTCCTTCGCGAGCGAGGCGTTCACGTCCGCGCCGCCGCAGATCGGGATGAAGCCGTACAGCATGTGCGTGAGGTTCTCGACCGGCACGTTGTCGACGTTGAACTTGCGGTCGTAGATCGACCAGGTCGCGAAGTACGTGCCGACCACCGAGCCGGACGTGTTCGCGTACGGCTTGTGGTTCTTGCTCGCGTTGTTCGGCAGATCGTCGGCGAGCTCGGGAATCGTGTCGAACACGACCACGTCGAGCGGGGCGCTGTCGGTCGCCGCGCCGTTCGCGTCGATCACGCGCACCTGCATCTTCTTCACGCCGGGCGTCTTCACGTTCGCGACCACCTGGCCGCTCTGGGTGCCGCCGGGCGTCATCTTCACTTCGGACGTGGCGTCGACGACGCCGTCGACCAGCGCGACCGCCTTCACCGCGGTGCCGTTGCTCCAGATGTCGAACGGCAGCGGTACGTCGACCTTCTTGTTCAGCTTGACGATGTCCTTGTACGGCGCGACGCCTGCCTTCTGCATGTCGATTTCGACGAAGCCGTGCGGCTGCGAGGTGATTTCGTACTGTTTGAGGCTGGGTTTGCCGGGTGCGGCGAATGCGGCGTTGGCAAAGCTGAGTGCGCTGGCCGCGGCGAGTGCCGCATAGGCGATGTGCGTGCGGCGCAGCGAGCGGCGTCGAACCACGAGATCAAGAGTCGGTTTCTTCGAATTCAATTTGATAGCCATCCATCCTGGTGTTGAAAAAAGTGTCGCGAATGCCAGCGCATTTTTCTTCGTGGATGGCGGGGCGGCAACGAATCTCAATGCAATCTAAACGCGGGCCGGTCAGCGCGGGACATGCCTATGTCAGGACTGCGGATGACTCGGCAGGGAATCGTTTAGAGATCGTTGAGGAAGATTCTCGATCGAAAGACGCTTGCCGATACTTCACTCAGCGTTTCGTCAGCAGAACATGCGTCACGCCATTCCGGACGTTCGAACGCGATCCGTCGAACGAAGCCAACCCTGACCAACTTTCAACCAAACGAAATCAGATGAGAACCCGAACTGCGAAAAAGACCCTCTTTACCCTGTCGCCGCTCGTTGCCTGCGCGTCGATGTTCTTCGCCCAGGCCGCATTCGCGCATGGCTACCTGTCCGAGCCGCCGTCGCGCGGCCTGCTGTGCAGCGCGAAGTCGGGGAAGATCGAAAACTTCAACTGCGGCTCGGTTGCCTATGAGCCGCAAAGTATCGAAGGCAAGCAAGGCTTCCCGGCAGCCGGCCCGAAGGACGGCGAAATCGCGAGCGGCGGCGTGACGCAGTTCAGCGAACTCAACGAGCAGTCGGTCGATCGCTGGAAGCAGACCAGCATCAAGCCGGGCGCGCAGAAGTTCAAGTGGACGTTCACCGCGGCGCACGTGACGAAGGAATTCAAGTACTACCTGACGAAGCAGGGCTGGAATCCGAACGCGAAGCTCACGCGCGACCAGTTCGACCTGAACCCGTTCTGCACGGTCGACGGCGGGATGAAGAAAGCCGACGAGATCGGCCCGCACAACTGTACGATTCCGGCGGACAAGAAGGGGCATCACGTGATGCTGACGACGTGGCACGTCGGCGATACGGCCGGCATGTTCTACAACGTCGCCGACCTGAACATCACCGACGACGGCGGCGCGACCGATCCGGGCAAGCCCTCGTGGTCGAATGTCGGCAGCATCGCGCCGATCATGGACCTGAAGGCCGGCGACAAGGTCACGAACCGCGTGTTCAAGTCGAGCGGCGAAGTGCCGTCGATGAAGACCACGGTGACGATCGGCTCCGCGCAGCAGGGCGAACGCAACATGTGGCCGATGCTGCTCGCGAAGGAAATCAACCGCGTGCAGTCGGCGAACCTGATGGCCGGCGTCGAGCGCGACGGTCGCATCGAGCCGTCGCTCGGCAAGAACGACGTGTTCTCGAAGAAGGGCAGCGGCATCGTGCGCACCGAGACGACGATCGATCACCAGCCGGAAAGCGGGCTCGACGAAGGCTTCAGCATCTCGAACAACGGTGAATTCAAGATCCAGAACGGCAAGGCGACCGCGAAGTTCTTCCTGAAGTTCAATCACGCGAAGGACACGAACGTCAACGTGAAGGTCTATGACGCGTCGAATTCGCTGGTCGGCTCGAAGTCGTCGACGATGCGCATGCAGGGCGACGTGAGCGTCGACATCGCGAACGCGAAGGCCGGCCAGCACACGGCCGTGGCGACGTCGCAGATCGAAGGCGGCACGCTGAAGCAGGAAACCACCACGTTCAAGCTGACCGGCGACGCGGGCGGCGGTGAAGGCGCGCAATGCCAGGCCGAGTGGAAGCAGGGCACGGCCTACACGGGCGGCGCGAAGGTGCAGCACAACGGCCGCACGTACGAGGCGCGCTGGTGGACGCAGAACGAGGTTCCGGGCAGCCCGGCCTCGACGGGTGCGGACCACACCGGCAAGGTGTGGAAGGACCTGGGCGCCTGCGCCAAGTAACGACCTGAACGGGCGTTGAGACGAGCCGCACGCAGCAATGCGTGCGGCTTTTCTTTTGGTGTCGGCGCGTACCGCCCCGCACCTTGAAAACCTTATTGATATTTCGTTGAGGAAGGTGGTGGCGCAGGGCGCCCCCCGGGAAAATGACGTCATCGATCGGCGCTTTCCTTCAATCGAATACGCATCAGCGAAAGCGCGATTCACCTGCCGTCTGCGATACGACGGCCTCCGGCCGCGATGCCGCGCCGGGATCTCTACCGAGGGCATACGACGTGAAACCGAACTATCTGAAATGGACGAAACGACGGGGCCAGAAGGGCTTCACCCTGCTGGAGCTGCTGGTCGTGCTGCTGATCATTGCGCTGCTGGCCGGCTATGTCGGACCGAAGCTCTTCTCGCAGGTCGACAAGGCGAAGGTCAAGTCGACGGAAGCGCAGATGAAGACGCTGGGCGACGCGGTCTCGCAATTCCGGCTCGACATGGGCCGCTATCCGACGGCCGACGAAGGGCTCGACGCACTGGTCGCGGCGCCGCAGGGCACCGACGGCTGGAACGGCCCGTATCTCGCGAAGGCCGTGCCGAAGGACGGCTGGGGCCGCGTGTACCAGTGGAACGTGCCGGGCCGCGACGGCGAAGCGGAGATCGTATCGCTCGGGCGCGACGGTCGGGTTGGCGGGAGTGGTCTCGATGCAGACCTCGTCTACGGCATGTAAGGGCCTGCGTCGCTGGGTGGCCGCGGTGGCGCTGTTCGCCGCCGGCACCTCCGGCGTCGCTGCCAGGGATTGCTGGACCTGGGCAGGCGAGCAGCATGGCATCGATCCGCTGCTGCTCGTCGCGATCGCGAAAGTGGAATCGTCGATGAATCCGCGCGCGATGAACTGGAACCGGAACGGCACCTACGACATCGGGCTCATGCAGATCAACAGCACGCACCTGCCGCGTCTGGTCAAGGTCGGCGTGACGCACAAGCGGCTGATCGACGAGCCGTGCACGTCGATTGCCACCGGCGCATCGATTCTCGCCGATTTCATCGATCGGCACGGCTATACCTGGAACGCGGTCGGTGCGTACAACGCCGGGTCTTCGCCGAAGCGCGAGCCGGCCCGCAAGGCCTACGCGACCAAGGTCTGGAAGGAATACCGGGTGCTGACGAGCGATCGTGAAGCGAGCCTCGCGAAACTCGACGAATGGCGGAGGACGTCGCGATGAACACGTTTCGGGTACGGGTGCTTGCCGACGGCAAGGTCTCGCAGCAGACGGCCGAAGGGGCGAGCGAGACGGAGGTGCGTGCGCGGCTCGCGGCACAGGGCTGGGTCGTGGTCGAGATCCGGCGCGAGGCGGGCTTCGGGCGCCGCCGCGCGGCGCCGAAGTTTGCGCTGACGCTGTTCCTGCAGGAGTTATCGACGCTGCTCGATGCGGGCCTCGTGCTGATCGAGGCGCTCGAAGCGCTGCGCGACAAGGCGGATTCGGGCAAGGACGCGAAACACGTGATCGACCGGATTCTCGCGGTGATGGTCGAAGGGCAGCCGTTGTCGAAGGCGCTGGCGCAGCAACCGGCGATCTTTCCGCCGCTGCTCGTCGCGACGATCGAATCGTCGGAGGGCAGCGGCCAGTTGCCGGTCGTGCTGAAGCGCTACCAACAGTACGAAGTGCGAATCGAACAGGTTCGCAAGCGCGTCACCGGCGCGCTGATCTATCCGGTCGTCGTGATCGGCGTGGGTATCGCGATCCTGCTGTTCATGGCGTTCTTCGTGATTCCGCGCTTCGCGGTGGTGTTCGAGTCGCTGGCCACGCTGCCGGCGACCGCGCAGGCGATGCTCTGGTGGGCGACCCTGCTGCGCGAGAACGGCATGGCGGTCGGGCTGGCGGTCGTGGCGTCGTTCGTCGGCATGGGGCTGGCGGTGCGCTCGGCGGCCGTCAAGCGCGCCGCGCAGCGGCTGATGTGGCGCGCGCCGAAAGTGCGCGACATCTGCGCGCTGTTCGCACTCACGCGGTTCTACCGGACCGTCGGCCTGCTGATCGCGGGCGGCACGCCGGTGATCGTCGCGCTGGAGCTGTCCGGCAAGGGGTTGCCCGAGCATTTCCGCGGGCGGCTGGCGGCGGCCCTGACCGACATGCGCGCAGGGCGTCCGGTCGCCGCCGTGCTCGCCGCGCATGCACTGACGACGTCGGTTGCCGAACGGCTGTTGCGCGTCGGCGAACAGAGCGGCGACCTGGGCGGGATGTGCGAACACATCGCGCAGTTTCATGACGGCGCGCTCGACCGCGCGATCGAGATGCTCAGCAAGGTCTTCGAACCGGTGCTGATGCTGGCGGTGGGCGCGACGGTGGGCGCGGTGGTCCTGCTGCTCTACATGCCGATCTTCGAATTGGCCGGCAGCGTCGGATAGCGATCCGGGCCGACCCGGCTCTCGCGATCCCGCTGACCAACAGGAGAAAACTGAATGAAAACGGAACACATCGCTCAACGCTGGCAGTCGGAATCGGAGGCATCCGGCGTTGGCTTCGCGCAATACGTCGACGGCCTGCTGAGCGGCGACGCATCGGTGCTGGCCGAAGTGGCGGCCTGCCTCGGCGTCGACGCGGTCGACGCGCAGACGCTGCAGGCGGCGCCGACGCGCTTCGACCTGCTGCCGCTGCACGATGCGCTGACCTGGCGCGTGCTGCCGATCGAGCGCGACGGCGCGGCCTGCGTCGTCCTGGCCGATCCGTTCGCGCGCCAGGTGCGCGACGAACTGCTCGCGCGCTTCGGCGCACAGCCGGTGCAGATGGCGATGAGCGTGCCGGGCGAGGTCGAGCGGCTGCTCGGCGACGTCGAGTCGAACGAGCGTCTGATGGACGATGTGACCATCGACGCGCAGGGCGATTCGCTCGCGCAGGCGATCGAGTCGATCTCGCTCGCGAGCATCGCGAAGGACGAAAGCCCGATCATCCGGCTCGTCAATACGACCCTCTACGACGCGCTGCAGAGCCGCGCGAGCGACATCCACCTCGAAGCGGTACCCGACGGCCTCGCGATCCGCTACCGGATCGACGGTGTGCTGCAGTCGATCCGTCACATCCCGGGGCTCGAGACGGCCGCGCAGACGCTGTCGCGTCTCAAGGTGCTGGCGGCGCTCGACATCGCGGAAAAGCGCGTGCCGCAGGATGGCCGTTTCAAGGTCGTGATGCAGGGCCGCGAGATTGATTTCCGCGTGTCCATCATTCCCGGCACCTATGGCGAGAACGCGGTGATGCGCGTGCTCGACAAGTCGCAGCGCGGCGACAGCGTGAGCCTCGACGTGCTCGGCTTCGACGCGCAGACGGCCCGGCGCGTGCGTGCGCTCGCGCACCGGCCGTACGGGCTGATGCTCGTGACGGGGCCGACCGGCAGCGGCAAGTCGACGACGCTGTATGCGGTGCTGTCGGAAGTCAACACCGGCGACGACAAGATCATCACGATCGAGGACCCGGTCGAATACGAACTGAAGGGCGTGCTGCAGATCCCCGTCAACGAGCGCAAGGGGCTCACCTTCGCACGCGGGCTGCGCGCGATCCTGCGGCACGATCCGGACACGGTGATGGTCGGCGAGATTCGCGACGAGGAGACCGCGTCGATCGCGGTGCAATCGGCGCTCACGGGCCACCGCGTGCTGTCGACGGTGCACGCGAACGACGGCTTCAGCGTGATCGACCGTTTCATCTACATGGGCGTCGAGCCGTCGACGTTTCTCGAGGCGCTGAACGGCGTCGTGTCGCAGCGGCTGGTGCGGCGCATTTGCGAAAGCTGCGGCGGCGCGGCGGCCGATGGTGCCGATCTGGCGGGTGCGTCGCTCGACGACCTGAAGCACGTGGTCACGCCCGGCGAGGGTTGCGAAACCTGCCGGGGCACCGGTTATCACGGCCGGATCGGCCTCGCCGAAGTGCTGACGCTCGACGCGGCGATGAAGGCCGCGTTGCTCGAGCGTTCGATCGAGAAGCGCGCGCAGGCGCTCGCGGACAACGCCGACTACCAGTCGATGCGCGATGCGGGCCTCGCCGCGATTCGCGCGCGACTGACGACGTTTCAGGAGGTGCAGCGTGCGATCGCCGTGGAATAACGTGTTCGCAGTGCTCGACGCCGACCGGCTGCGCGTATGGGCGAGCGACGACTGGCGCGCACGGCGCGCCGGCGAGCCGCGGATCGTCGTCGCGCACGACGGCGCGCCCGCCGAAGCGCTGGCGCAGGTGCTCGGCGACCTGCCGAAGGCGCGCCTGCCGATGCTGAACCGCGTGCACGTCGTCGCGGGGCATCCGTGGACGCATGGCGTCGTGCTGCCCTGGCAGGACGGGCTGGTGTCGGACGCCGCGTGGGACGGTTATGCGCGCGCGCTGTTCGCCGCCCGTGCGCAGCGCGGCGCGCTGCGGATTCGCCTCGAAGGCGGGCGGCGCGGCCGCGCGCAGCTCGCGGTGGCGGCTTGCGACACGTTGCTCGTGTCGCTTGACGAGATGTGCCGCGCAGCCGGCTGGCGGCTCGTCAGCGTGCGCGACGCACTGTCGGTTGCGCTCGCCGCGCATGCGAAGCACCTGGGCGGCGACGACTACCGCTATGCATTGCTGCAGCCGCGCGTCGTCACGTGCGTGTTCCGGCGTGCGGGCGAGTGGGCCGACGTGGTCACGCTGCCGCGCGCGGGGGGCAGCCGTCTTGACGACTGGTTCGCGGCCGCGGCGTTGATGGCCGGACAGCCGCTCGCCGGCGCGGCCTTCGCGAGCGCGCTCGACGGCACGCTGCCGAGCGCGGCCGCCGACGGCGTCACGTTGCTCGACGACGACATGGGCCAGGCCGTGCTCACGCAGGAGGAGCCGGCATGAAGCGCCTGAATGAACTGGATTTCGCGGCGCCTCGCACGCGCGTCACGCCGTGGGCGGCCGTCGCGCTGTGCTGCGCGCTGCTGACCGGCGCGTTCGTCGCGAGCGAGTGGTCCAACGTCGAGCAGTTGCGCGACGAGGTCGACAGCATCGAAAGCCGCATCGACCAGCGCCAGCGCGCGATCGAGCGCGAGCAGCGCCGGCAGAAGAACATGACGGCGGAGGAGCGCCGCATCGCGCGCGTGCTCGACCAGCAGCGCACGAGTGCGACCGGCGCGGGACCGGCGGTGGTCGACTGGATCGAGCAGGCGTGGACGCCGCAGATCGCGCTGAAGCTGCTGACGGTCGACAAGGCCGGACAGGAAGCGCGCCTCGAAGGCGGTGCCGCGCATCTGTCGCACATCTACATGTTCGTCGACCGCCTGAAGGACCGCCACCCCGACCGCAAGGTCCGCCTGATGCAGCACCGGACGAAAGCCGAGGACGGCAAGAACATTTTCTATTTCAGCCTGAACATCGAACACCCATGACGAACCTGAAATCAATCGACATGACCGCGCTCGCCGAGCGGCTGCGCTGGGGCGCCTATGCGGCGTCCCGCAAGCTGGGCATGCCGGGGCTGGTGGCAGGGGGGCTCGTCGTGGCGCTGATCGGCGTGCACGCGTGCTACCTGCAGCCGGGCGCCGAGCAGCTCGAAGCCGATCGCGACGCGCGCACGAAGGCGCTGGCCGCGCTGCCGAAGCCGGGCCAGAAGGCCGGTCCCGGCGGCATGACGCTGCAGCAGGTGCAGCAACTGCGCAGCACCGAGCAGGCGTACTCGATCTTCCAGATCCTGTCCCAGCACGGCATGGAGCGCAAGCACGCGACCTATCGCCGCGAAGTCGAGGTGCAGGGCAAGCTGCGCCGGCTCACGATCAACGTCGCGCTGTCCGGCAGCTATGTCGGGCTGCGCGAAGCGATCCGCGAGATTACGCAGCAGCCGATGGTACGCATCGAGGGACTGTCGGTCGAGCGTGAGCGGATCGACAGTCCCGACGTGATCGCCGACCTGCGGGTCAGCCTGCTGGGGCCGGATGCATGATGCGCGCGCCCCTGATCCCGATCGCGGCCGCGCTCGCGCTGGCTGCCGCGTGCGTCGCCGGCGGCAGCGCGGCGAACGAAACGCACGAGCTGGCACCGGTCGTCGACCTTTTTCCCGCGCAGAGCTGGGCGTCGCTCGGCGCGGAGACGGCGACCGACGCCGAGCCGCCGCCCGACGCGGCGCCCGAGCCCGACATGCCGCCGCTCGACACGCCGATCGACGCGCCACCGGTTGCGTCGGCGCCGTTCGACATTGCCGGCGAGTGGCGCGAGAACGGTCATCGCATCGTCGTGCTGGACGGCGCGGGCAAGACTTTCCTGCTGTGCGAATCGCGTTGCGGCGTGCGTGACGCGGTGCTGCCGGGCGGCGAGATCGCCGAAGGCTACCGGCTGAAGAAACTGGGCAAACAGGGCGCGGTGATCGTGACCCGTGGCAGCAGCGATATCGAGCTGTCGCCGCCCGTCCCGACTCCATGAACCCCGATTTGAACCTGTTCCGAACACCATCATGAAACGTAAACTCAGTCTTTTGCTCCTGATCTCGGCGCTCGCGCTGACAGGATGCGCGAGTACCCCGTTCAACGCCGCGCCTGCCGCCGCCACGACACCCGCCGAGCGCCTCAGCACGCTGCAGCAGCAGAAGCAGGCCGCGCCCGACGACATCGCCCTCACCACCGCCGTCGAGGGCAGCCGGCAGGAGTATGTGCGCGCCGAGCTGAAGGCAGCCGACCGCCAGGTCGCGCAGGGCAACCATGCCGCCGCGATCGACCACCTGAACAACGTGCTGCGCGAGGAGCCGGGCAACTTCAAGGCCAGCCAGTCGCTCGAGCAGGTCAAGCGCCGCCAGCAGATGTCGGTCGATCTCGCGCGCGCGCAGCGCATCGGCGGCGAGAAGCCGCAGGAAGCGCTCGAGATCGTGCGGCGGATTCTCGCCGAGCAGCCGAACCATGCGGACGCGAAGCGCCTGCGCGATACGCTGCTGAATCAATCGCAGGCCGGTCGCACGGTGCGCCCGCAACTGGCCGACGCGCTGCGCAAGCCGGTGTCGCTCAACTTCAAGCAGCAGCCGTTGATGAACATCTTCGACGTGATTTCGCGCGTGTCCGGCGTGAACTTCGTGTTCGACCGCGACGTGGATACCAGCCAGGCCGCGACGCTGTTCGCGGAGCGCACGACCGCCGAGGACGCGATCAACCTGCTGCTGCGTACCAACCAGCTCGAGAAGAAGGTGCTCGACAAGCACACGCTGCTCGTCTACCCGTCGCAGCCGGACAAGGCGCGCACCTATACGGAGTTCGCGATTCGCACGTTCTTCCTGTCGCACGCGGACGCGAAGTCGGTGATGGCCGCGCTGCGCCAGATGATCAAGCCGAAGGACGTCTACGTGGACGAGCGCGTGAACGCGGTCGTCATGCGCGACACGCCGGAGACGATCCAGGTCGCGGAGCGTGTCGTGATGGGCCTCGATATCCCGCAATCGGAAGTGACGCTCGACGTGCAGGTGCTGGAGGTCAACATGAACGACAGCCTCGATCTGGGCGTGCAATATCCCGGCAAGGTCCAGTTCAACGCGCTGGGCAGCGTGGAAGGCGGTGCGCTGACGCTCGGCGACCTGCTGCGCCTGAATCGCGATCGCGTCGGCGTGTCGAGCGAATCGGGCGGGCTCGCGCTCGCGATCGACATGTTGCAGAAGCAGGGCAAGACCAAGACGATCGCGAATCCGAAGATCCGCGTGCGCAACATGGAGAAGGCCAACATCAAGATCGGCGAGCGTGTGCCGATCGTCACGACCACCAATGCGAACGGCGTCGTCACCGAATCGGTCAGCTACCAGGACGTGGGCCTGATGCTGAAGGTCGAGCCGCGCATCAGTCTGAACGAGGAGGTGAGCGTCAAGGTGAACATGGAGGTCAGCAGCATCCTGTCGAAGGAAACCACGAAGACCGGGCTCGTCGCCTATTCGCTCGGGACGCGCAACGCGGAGACGCTGATGACCGCGAAGAACGGCGAAACGCAGATCCTGGCCGGCCTGGTGAAGCGCAATGAAAGTGAAAGCATCGCGGGGCTGCCGGGCATGTCGGGCCTGCCGGTGCTCGGCCGGCTGTTCGGCTCGAACGGCCGCAGCAGCGAGCGTTCGGAGATCGTGCTGCTGATCACGCCGCATATCGAACGCAATCTCGACCTGCCGACGTCGGCGGTGACGACGTTCCTGTCGGGCACCGAGTCGCGCGTGACCACCGAAGCGCTGACGCTCGAGTCGGCACGCGCCGTGCCGGCGCGGATGACGTCGTCGGACGGCCCGGACCTGAACGCGCCGATCGAGCCGTCGAAGCCCGCGGCCAACGATGTGGGCGCCGAACCGGCCAACGCCGACGCGGAACCGCAAGCGCCGGCGCAGGCCGAGCAG
>NZ_JAAGPC010000105.1:0-32390 GCF_017104595.1 Burkholderia sp. Tr-20390
CCCGGTGGTCGCCGGGGCCGCGCAGGTGCTCGATGGCGTGGCGGCGTCGGGCGAAGCGGGGCCTGCGCTGACCGCATTGCGTGCGCGCGTGGACGACGCGGTGCGTGCCGAGGCCGCGGAGCCGGCCGGCTCGGATCCGTCGCGCCTGCTCACGCTCGACCGGCTGGCGGCGCTGCTTGCCGGGTTCGACGCCGCCTTTGCGGGCAAGGCGCAGCTGGACCGCCCGAATCCGCCGGCGTCGCGCGTGCGCTATGCGTTCCACCACGATCCGGTGCTCGCGTGGCACAACGGCATTCGCGCGTTCGTCGCCGTGCTGGTCGCCTCGGCGCTCTGGATCGTCACCGCGTGGCCGTCGGGCGCCGGGTTCGTCGCGATCACGGGCGTGGTCTGCGCGCTGTTCTCGACGCGCCCGAACTCGGTCGGCGCCACCGTCGGCTTCCTGAAAGGGGCGGCCTGTGCGGCGGTCGCGGGCGCGCTCTGCAATTTCGTGCTGCTGCCGGCGGTGTCGGGATTCGAGATGCTCGCGTATATCCTCGGCGTGTTCATGATCGGCACGGGCATCGCGATGCGCAATCCGCGCACGGCCGGCATCGGCAGCGGCTTTTCGATCTTCTTCTGGAATTTCACGTCGCCGGACAATACGGCGCGCATCGGCGATGCCGCGTTTCTCAATTCGGCGCTCGCCACGCTGCTCGGCATCGCGTTCGGGGCGCTGGTGTTCGCGCTCGTGTTTCCCGGCGATCCTGGTACGAGCCGGCGGCGCCTGCATCGCGCGGTGCGCGACGATCTGGTTCGCATCGCACGCAATCCACGGGCATGGCGGGCGAGTGCGTGGCTGAGCCGCACGGCCGATCGTCTCGGGCGCGAACTCGGTTTCGCGGGCCGTCTGTCACCCACGCTCATCGAGCGCGACCTGCGCGATCTGCTCGCGGCCTGGACGATCGGCGACAGCCTGTTGTCGCTGGCCGAACTGGCCGCGCGCGAGCCGGCGGCGCGCCGGGCGGTCGCGGTCGTGCGGGGGCGGGTCGGGCGCGCGGATTTCGCGCGGCTCGCGCGAACCAGCAACGCGGCAGCCCGCGTGCTGCTGCGGCGCGTGACCGAAGTCGACAGCGACGACGGCCGCGCGCTGCTGCGCGGTGCGGTGCTGCTGGGAACGATCGCGGAGACGGCGGCCGCGCATGATGGCTTCCTGCGCGCGGTAGCGTTCGTCTGAAATCGGAAGGAGTGGTGCAGTCTCTCCTTCGAAAACCACCTGTCCATCGACGTTGGATGAGGCAGGCGCACCCTGAGGCTTCAGTTTTCCGCTTTGCCTCGCCGGGTAATCATTCGTCAGCGGTATCCAGTTCCGTGGTGTCGTTGCTCACTTTTTTCCGGGGCGACTGACGAAATCCAGACCTGAGCGCTTGAATTTATCAGCGTCTGTTCCAATGGTTACTTCCCAACAGTCTTCGAAAAATTCGAGCACTCTTGCAGTGCGTTCACATATTTGGCGAGGAGTCTGCTCACTCCCGTGCGCGATTTCATTTTCGGAATGGAATTCATGGCCAAATCCAATTTTTTCTATTGATCTGCTTTTATTGGGGATCAATTGCGGCCGTTTAATGAGAGCGATCGAGGAGCTGGCGCAACGCAGGCAACGACCCCGTACTGTCCGGGCGACAAGCACTCGACTCTGTTGCTGTAATGGAACGGCAAGGGGATATTTTTAATTTAATTCGAACCCATTTATATTGATTTTTGGGTTATTGAATAATATTGATGATTGATGACTCGAGATGGGCTGATATAAATAACAGCTTTAAAGTTTATGTTTTTTATCTATGTTGTATTCATGCGGCTGGTTTGATTGTTAAGTGTGCGCATGGGAGATTCCGGGAAACGGCGAGGCGAAGTCGTGCAAAAACGCCGCGTCAACGCGAAAAAACGAGGTGCGCGCGACTATGGCGTAGCAATGTGGTGGCCGCAGTAATGCGGGAAGTTGCAGTGGATTGATAGGTTTGCTTGCTAAATGATCGGGGCATTTAAATCGTGTATTAAAATAACACAAAGGTGAATGTCATGGCGGATCCGAAAAACTTCGTTGATCTTCAAGCTGGCTTCTACAACGCACTCGCCCAGGGTCTGGGGTACTCCAACCAGGACCCGTTTCAGGTGATTCAACCGTCGCCTCCGCTTCTGGATGGTGAGGGTGCGGATGACTTGCTCTGGGCCTATTTCAACAATCTTCCCGTCGCGTCTCTGACGGGGAACACGCAGATCTCGGGCGGCAATCAGTTTCTTGCCAATTACCAGGCAGTCATGTCTGCATTGCAGTCAGCACCGAACAACTTCCAATCGACGCTCGGCCCGGCATGTTGGGATAGCTATCAAGCTGCGCTGAAGCAGGACAAGAGCCTGACGAATCCCAAGAAGTTTCGCAATTGGGCGCTATATAACGGAGCGTGTTCTGCCGTTGCAGTGTCGGGCGCGTCTGCCTTGGCGGCTGCGGAGCTTGATCCGATCTTCGCTGCGCAGTTGAACGTCGAACCCTACCTCCCGGCCGGTGACGAGTCGGTTGACTTCGTGCCCGGCTACTCGAAGATGCTTGCCTTGCTCAAGAAGGCGCCGTATCGCTCCTTCAATGTCAGTACCAACAGCTGGCAAACCGATGTGTCCAGCACGTGGACCCAAGGTTCGAACAGCGGTTTCTTCGGGCTATGGGGCGGCAGCAGCTATACGTCGACGCTGAGCCAGAAGTTCGCCTCCGGCGGTGTATCGGTGGACGCGAGCTTCCGCAACGTGCTGCCGTTCAACGTGACCCCGGGCACGTGGTACAGCTCGGGCGCGTTCGGCCTCGCGTTCAACAACCCGGGCAGCGCGCCGTGGAAGCCCGGTGTCAAGCCCAATTGGGAAACGACATTCGGCGCGTCGGGCAACATGCAACGGTTCGCATCGACTCTCGTGATTGCCAACGAGATGAACATCAAGGTTACGTCTAACGCGTCCTATAGCGAGAGCGAGCAGGAGCAGATCAGAAATAACTCGTCCGCCGGTTTGTGGCCATTCTATTGCTCCAGTAGCTCGGGCGGTTCCAACACGTCGACGGCGTTCAATGCCGCGGGAAACATGACCGTCACGATCACCTCTCAGAAGAACGTACCCGTTGTCATCGGCTGCATCGTTCTTTCCGCAAGCCAGTATCTCGGCCATGAGTCGCTGGCGTCGAAGATCCTTACCGAGAAGTTCTACAGCTGACGTCGGGCAGTGATACCTGAGCCGGCATTCCGGCCATTTGCAGCAGGAGGTCGCTGCGCCGTGCTCATTTCGGGCGGGATCCCCTGGATCCCGCCGGCTTGCACAACCGAAGAAAGGTCAATCCCATGGCTTCATTCGTCGAACTGCAAGATCGCTTTGTCACCGCGGAGTTTGCGGCGCTCGGGTTTTCTCGGTCGGACGGGCAAGTGCTACAGCCGGCCGCATTGCTCCACTCCGGGGATAACGAGTCACTGTGGTCCTGCTTCAACACCATTCCGGCCGACTTGCCGGTCTTTGCGCCAAGCGGTGGCGACACGTTTTTTGCGGCATATTCCGCGTTGATCGACTCATTGATACCTGGATCCGCTCTGCTCGATCCGATCGCGGCAGCAAAGCATCGCCTCGATGCATGGGGGCGGCAGCCCCCCGCCTGGAATGTCGACTATGCCGGCCTGGTGAAGCAGCTTGCGGCAGCCCCTAGCGTCACGTTTCCGTTCGGCAGCGACGCCGAGCCCAATACAGGATTCTGGGGCCTGTGGGGCGGCAGCGATTCCATCTCGGGACCGAGTGCGCAATTCGCCGCCGGCGACGTGTCCGGTCAGTTCGAATTCCAGCACGTGCTTCGGTTGTCGGCAACGCCGTCCAACTGGTACGTTTCTTCAGCGCTGTCACTTGCGCACGCGACGAAGAGCGGCGACCCGTGGAATCCGGGATCGGCGATCAATTGGCAATCGACGTTTGGCCCGCAAGGCAACATGCAGCGCTTTGTTGCAAGCTTGCTTGTCGTATCGGGTCTGAATGCCGAGTACACATCGAGTGCGTCGTTTAGCAAAGCCGACCAGCAATCGATCCACGCCAGTCAGGCGAAGGGTATGTGGCCGTTCTACTTGAGCGGCTCCGGGATTTCCACATATATTCACTTCAACAGCGAGAACCAGATGACGGTGCAAATCGCCAGCGATCGGAATGCGCCAATCGTCCTCGCCGCGTCCGTGGTAAGTGCAGCGCAATTCCTCGGAGGGTAAGGGGCGCGACGCAATGGCGCGGTCGTCGATGGTGCGGTCCAATCCACGGCAGGACTCGTACCGAGAATGCAGGGGACGTCAACGCCGGGCGGCGCGTCGCTGCCGGGCCGAGTCGGTCGGATCAACTGAGCCGCCAGGCCTTGCCCGGCGTGACTTCCGCCGGCAGCGGCTCGCGGTTCAGCTCGAGCAGCGTGCGCTCGATCTGCCGCGTCATCGCGTCGAGTGCGAGATGGTTCGGCCCGTCGCCGAACGGCTCGGCGATCGCATGTGCGATCGCGTCGAGCGCGATCAGCGTATAGGCGACGAACACGCTGACGAACGGCGTCGCCGCGCCGATCGAATCGACGAGACCGAACGGCAGCAGCACGCAGTATGCATAGATGGTCCGGTGCAGCAGCACGTCGTATGAAAACGGGATCGGCGTCGACGCAATCCGTTCGCAGCCGCTCACCATCGCGACGAGATCGTCGAGGCGCGCGTCGAGCATCCACAGTCGCGTGTCGGAGAGATGGCCCGCATCGGCGCGTGCGGCGAACGCTTCGCGCAGTGCGTGCACGATGACGACCGGGCGGAACCGCGCAGCGGCAACGCGCGCGTAAGCGGCGCCGTCGAGCAGCCCGCGCAGGTCGGCGGCCGGATCGGTGCCGCGCAGTTGATGCTTGAGCGCATAGACGAACGCGACGACCGTCCGCACGAACGCGCGCCGCGATGCATCGTCACGGTCGATCGCACCGTAGCAGAGCGCCTGCGACACCAGCGTGCGCGTGGCGGTCAGCACGCCGCCCCACAGTTGCCGGCCCTCGCGGTAGCGTTCGTAGCTCGCGTTGTTGCGGAACCCCGCGAAGATCGCGAGCGTGAGGCCGATCAGCGTGAACGGCGTCGGGTTCAGCGGCACCTTCTCGCCGAGCACGCGGCCGCCGCCCCAGACCGCGACGAGGCTGATCGCGAGCGTCAGCACGAGCTGCGGCAGGATGGTCGGCAGCACCGAGCCGTTCCAGACGAGCAGCATCCGCAGCCAGTGCTCGCGCGGACGAACGATCATCGCGGCGCTCCGTCAGGCGGCGATCGAGGCCGGCGCGGCCGCGCGATGCAGCAGCACGGGAATCGACTTCGACGTCGGGGTGTTGCACACGTCGCCGACGCTGTCGAGCGGCACGAGCGGGTTCGTTTCCGGGTAGTACGCGCCGATGCAGCCACGCGGGATGTCGTACTCGACGAGCAGGAAGCCGTCCGCGCGCCGCTCGATGCCGTCGTGCCACACGGTTTCCATGTCGACCCAGTCGCCGGCCTTCAGGCCGAGCATCGCGAGATCGTCACGATTGGCGAACACCACGCGGCGCTGGCCGAACACGCCGCGATAGCGGTCATCGAGCCCGTAGACGGTCGTGTTGTACTGGTCGTGCGAACGCGTCGTCATCAGCGTCATCAGCCGCTCGCCGTGCAGCGCGCGGGCACGCTGGATCGGCGTGTCGGCCGGCAGCGCGTGCGCGATGAAGTTCGCCTTGCCCGTCGGCGTGAGCCATTCGCGGTCGCGCGACGCGACACGCAGGTGGAAGCCGCCCGGCCGCGCGATGCGCGTGTTGTAGTCGTAGAAGCCGTCGAGCGTCGCCTCGATCGCGTCGCGGATCTTCGCGTAGTCGTCCTTGTAGGCAAGCCAGTCGATCTTGCCGCTGCCGAACAGCGCATGGCCCATGTGCGCGACGATCGCGGGCTCCGACATCAGGTTCGGCGACGCCGGCTTGTTCATCCCGTACGACACGTGGACCATGCTCATCGAATCCTCGACCGTCACGCCTTGCGCGACGTTGTCCTGCAGGTCGATCTCGGTGCGGCCGAGCGTCGGCAGGATCAGCGCGTCGCGGCCGTGGATCAGGTGGCTGCGGTTCAGCTTCGTCGTGATGTGCACGGAGAGGTCGCAGCGGCGCATGCCTTCCCACGTGCGCGGCGTGTCGGGCGTCGCCATCGCGAAGTTGCCGCCGAGGCCGATCAGCACCTTCACGTGGCCTTCGAGCATCCCTTCGATCGTCTCGACGACGTCGTAGCCGTGGTGGCGCGGCGGTTCGAAGTCGAACACGTGGCCGAGCCGGTCGAGGAATGCCTGCGACGGCTTTTCCTCGATGCCGACCGTGCGGTTGCCCTGCACGTTCGAGTGGCCGCGCACCGGGCACAGGCCCGCGCCGGGGCGGCCGATGTTGCCGCGCATCAGCATCAGGTTCGTCAGCATCTGCACGGTCGCGACCGAATGCTTGTGCTGCGTGATGCCCATGCCCCACGTCGCGATCACGCGCTCGCTGCGTGCATAGAGCTGCGCGAGGCTGTCGATCTGTTCGTAGGGCACGCCGCTTTCGGCCGTCAGCGCCGACCAGCTTTCGTTGCGCAGGTCGTCGGCGAATGCGTCGAAACCGGCCGTGTGCTCACCGATGAACGCGGTGTCGAGCACGCGCGGCGCACCGGCGGCGCGCGCGGCGTCGTCGAGTTCGAGCACGCGCTTCGCCATCCCCTTGATCAGCGCGAAATCGCCGCCGATCGTCGGCTGGATGAACGTCGATGCGATCTTCGTGCCCGACATCGTCAGCATCTCGATCGGGCTTTGCGGATCGGCGAAGCGTTCGAGGCCGCGCTCCTTCAGCGGGTTGATCGACACGATCGTCGCGCCGCGCTTCGCGCACTCGCGCAGCTCGCCCATCATCCGCGGGTGGTTGGTGGCCGGGTTCTGGCCGAAGATCAGCAGCGTGTCCGCGTGTTCGAAATCGTCGAGCGTGACGGTGCCCTTGCCGACGCCGACCGACGCCGGCAGCCCGCGGCTCGTCGCCTCGTGGCACATGTTCGAGCAGTCGGGGAAGTTGTTCGTGCCGTACAGGCGCACGAGCAGCTGGTACAGGAACGCCGCTTCGTTGCTCGCGCGGCCGGACGTGTAGAACGCGGCCTGGTTCGGGTCGGGCAGTGCCCGCAGGTGGCGTGCGATCAGCGCGAAGGCGTCGTCCCATGCGATCGGCACGTAGCGGTCGGTCTGTGCGTCGTACACCATCGGGTCGGTGAGGCGGCCGTGCTGCTCGAGTTCGAAATCCGACTGTTCGAGCAGCTCGGTAACCGTGTGCGCGGCGAAGAAGTCGGGCGTCACGCGCTTGCTCGTCGCTTCCGCGGCCACCGCTTTCACGCCGTTTTCGCAGAATTCGAACGTCGACGCGTGCTGGCGATCGGGCCATGCGCAACCCGGGCAGTCGAAGCCGTCCGGCTGGTTCTGGCGCAGCAGCGTCCGGTAGTTGCCGCCGGCGACCTTTTCCTTGATCAGGTTGATCGTGACGGCTTTCAGCGCGCCCCAGCCGGCGGCCGGGTGGGTGTACGGTTCGATGCGCGCGGTGGCGGATTTCTTTTTCATGATGCAGCGGGTGTCGGGGTCGATGGGTGCAGAGTACGCGCGGCCCCCGTCCGGCTGTGTGTACACCTGTTCATTCCAAAAAAGAGTACAGTTGCGGCCATTCAGGCAGTGCGGATCGCAACTGTATTGTTGAAGGGAAGTTGAAAGGGAGGCGCGTGAAGCGTTACGAACAACTGGCCGACGATCTCCAGGCGCAGATCGAGCGCGGCGTGTACCGGCCCGGCGAGCGGATTCCGTCGGTGCGGCAGGCGAGCCGGCAGCAGCAGCTCAGCGTCACGACCGTGCTGCGCGCGTACCTCGTGCTGGAAAGCCGCGGCCTGATCGAGAGCCGGCCGCAATCGGGCTATTTCGTCCGGGCGCGCGCGTCGGCGCCGGCCGAGGCCGAGCTGCACATGTCGGCGCCGGCCGCCGAGCCGTCGGCCGTGGACGTGAGCCGGCTCGTGCTGTCGACGCTGCGCTCGATCTCGCGCGACGACGCGGTGCCGCTCGGTTCGCCGTATCCCGATGCGTCGCAGTTTCCGGTGCAGCGTCTTGCGCGCTATGCACAGACGATCGGCCGCCGCCGCACGCGCTGGGGCGTGATCGACGATCTGCCGCCCGGCAACCAGGAGCTGATCCGCCAGATCGTGCGGCGCTACGCGGAGCGCGGGATCGTGGTCGAACCCGGCGAGATCGTGGTGACGATCGGTGCGACCGAGGCGATCAACCTGTGCCTGCAGGCCGTCGCGAAGCCGGGCGACACGATCGCCGTCGAGTCGCCGACCTTCTATGCGATGCTGCACGCGATCGAGCGGATGGGCATGCGCGCGCTGGAAGTCGCGACGCACCCGGTCGACGGCATCGATCTCGACGCGCTCGAACGGGTCCTCGAACGCGAGCGCATCGCCGCGTGCATGGTGATGCCGAACTTCCAGAATCCGCTCGGTTTCCAGATGCCCGACTCGCGCAAGCGCGCGCTCGTCGAACTGCTGGCGAAGCACGGCGTGCCGGCGATCGAAAGCGACGTCTATCACGAGCTGCACTTCGGCGACACGACGCCGAGCGCGCTGAAGTCGTTCGACCGCGACGGGCTCGTGCTGCATTGCGCGTCGTTCACGAAGAGCCTGTCGCCGCGCTACCGGATCGGCTGGGCGATGCCGGGCCGCTACCGCGATCAGGTCGAGAAGCTGAAATTCCTGAACACGCTGGCCACGCCCGCGATCGAGCAGCTCGCGATTGCCGAGTACCTGAAATACGACGGCTACGATTTCCATCTGCGGCGCATGCGCAAGCAGTACGCGCAGCAGGCGAGCCTGATGAGCGCGATGGTGCGGCGTTTCTTCCCGGAAGGCACGCGGTTGTCTCAGCCGCAGGGTGGGTACGTGCTGTGGGTCGAGCTGCCGCGGCAGGTCGATGCGATGAAGCTGTATGCGGCCGCGCTCGCGCAAGGGATCACGGTCGGCCCCGGGCACATGTTCTCGGCGAGCACCGATTACCGGCATTTCATCCGGCTCAACTACAGCTATCCGTGGTCGCGGCAGATCGAGGATGCGTTGAAGGTGCTCGGGCGGCTCGCGTCGGAGTGCGCGGCGCGCTGAGTACCGGGGGCCGCGCGGCAAGCGGCGGCCGACGATCGGCCGCCACCGTATGCATCACCCCGCGTGCGGCGCCTGCAGCCCGGCTTGCGCGGCGCCGACCATCTGCCGCATGTCGAAGCCCGACGGGTGCTGGTACACGCGCAGCCCGAACTCCGGCAGCACCGCGATCAGGTGATCGAACAGGTCGGACTGGATGGCCTCGTAGTCGACCCACGTCGTCGTGTCGGTGAAGCAGTACAGTTCGAGCGGAATGCCTTCGGCCGTGAGCGGCAGTTGCCGCGCCATGCAGGTCATGTCGCGGCGGATGCGCGGATGGCCCTTCAGGTAGTTCGCGACATACGCGCGGAACGTGCCGAGATTCGTCAGCTGGCGGCGGTTCGCCGGGCAGTCGCCGGCCGCGCCGAGCGTGCCGTTCCATTGCTCGATCGCGTCGACCTTGTCCTCGAGATAGTCCTTCAGCAGCGTCAGGCGTTCGAGCCGTTCGATCTCGTCGTGGGAGAGAAAACGCACGCTCGTCGCGTCGACGAACAGCGCGCGCTTGATGCGGCGCCCACCCGCTTCGGTCATTCCGCGCCAGTTCTGGTAGCTCTCGGTGATCAGCTTCCACGTCGGCACGGTGATGATCGTGTGATCGAAGTTCGCGACCTTGACGGTGTTCAGCGTGATGTCGATCACGGTGCCGTCCGCGCCGGCCGACGGCATCGTGATCCAGTCGCCGATCCGCAGCATGTCGTTCGACGACAGCTGCACGCCCGCGACGAGGCCGAGCAGCGTGTCCTTGAAGATCAGCATCAGCACCGCGGACATCGCGCCGATGCCCGACAGCAGCAGGCCGATCTGCTTGCCGGTCGCGTCGCCGATCACGACCAGCGCGGCCGTGATGAACATCACGAGCTTGACGAGCTGCATCGCGCCTTTCAGCGACAGGTGCGGCTGGCCGCGCTGATCGCGCTGGTACGTGCGATGCGTGTGTTCGAGCGCCGACAGCGTCGCGCTGACGGTCATCGTCACGAGGAACACGATCAGCGCGAACAGCACCTTGTCGGCGACCTCCGCGGCCGTCCCGGGGATGCCGGGCACCGCGCCGAGCCCGAACTTGATCACGACGAACGGGACGATACGGTTCAGCCATTTGAATGCGCCGAACTCGAACAGCGCGTCGTCGACGCGCGTGGCGGACAGCCGGGCGAGCCGCGCGACCACGCGGAACAGCAGGAAATGGACGACGGCGGTGATCGCACCGGCGGCGGCGAGCAGGATGAGGGTGCCGACGAGCGGCGCAAACCAGGATTCGTTCAGGGTCATAGGGGCAAACAGGGGCCTTCTCGTGCGTTGAATCGGCGCCGCGGCGCGGCGCGCGCCCGGTGAAGGGCACATGAAAGGGACCGTGATTGTGCCATCGGGTTCCGGGCGCGTTACTGCGAGTGCAAGGTGCGCGTCTCCCGAATCTCCTCACCATTGCGTAGGTTTCCTCTGTAATCGGGTGAGGGCGCGTGGTGAAAGCGCATCACCGCGAGCGGCCGCACGCGCATGTCGCCGGATGCGTTGTGCACGGGCCGGGGATCGGCTGCAGCCCGCTCCAGAGGGCCTTCGCGCTTCGATGCGCGCGACCGGCGATCCATGCAATCATGCGGGCGTCGCCCGTGCCGGCGCGTGTGACGCTCGCCTTCGCGTGCGGCTCATCGCCGACGGTGAGCGACACGTGCCACCTTTGCGCACTTGCCATGTGATGGCTGCCCGGGGCACGATGCACGAACGACTTCGCGAACCCGTCACCCCGTATTCACGCATTCGACGCATTCCACGCATGCAAGATTCCAACGAAAGCCGCCCGCCAGGCGTGCGGCTGCTGAAAGGCATCCTCCCGATCCGCCGTGGCGGGGCCGTCCGCGACGTGTTCGCGGGTATTTCGCTCGCGTCGATGGACATCCCGCAGGTGCTCGGCTATGCGCGCATCGCCGGCATGCCGGCCGTCACGGGCCTCTACACGGTGTTCCTGCCGCTCGTCGCGTTCGCGTGCTTCGGTGCGTCGCGGCATCTGGTGGTGGCCGCCGATTCCGCGACCGCGACGATCTTCGCGAGCCGGCTGTCGTCGATGGCGCCGGCCGGCAGCGCCGAGTACGTGGCGCTGGCCGGCATGGTCGCGCTGCTGACCGCCGCGATGCTGCTGCTCGCACGCCTCTTCAAGCTCGGCTTTCTCGCCGATTTCCTGTCGCGCACGGTGCTGGTCGGCTTTCTCGCCGGCGTCGGCGTGCAGGTGTCGATCGCGATGCTCGGCGACATGCTCGGGTTGGCCGTGCCGTACCCGGCGTCGCGCAGCCTGGCACAGCTCGACTACGTCGTCACGCATCTGGTCCACACGAACCGGCCGACGTTCGCGCTCGCGGCGCTCGTCGTCGTCGCGATTCTCGCGTGCAAGCGGTTCCTGCCGCGCGTGCCGATGCCGATGATCGTAGTCGTGGGCAGCATCGCCGCGAGCTACGCGTTCGGGTTCGCCGCGCACGGCATCGCGGTGCTCGGGCCGGTCGCGGGCGGCCTGCCGCCGCTGCGCTGGCCGTCCGTCACGTGGCAGCAGTGCCTCGATCTCGTGCCGGTCGCGGCTTCGTGCTTCGTGATGATCATCGCGCAGAGTGCGGCCGCCGCACGCGTGTTCGCGCAGCAGTACGACGAGGAGGTCGACACGAATGCCGACATCCTCGGCCTCGCGGCCGCGAATGCGGCGGCGGCGATGGGCGGCGCGTTCGTCGTCAACGGCAGCCCGACGCAGACGGCGATGGCCGACGGCGCGGGCGTGCGCAGCCAGATCGGGCACCTCGCATTCGCGGCCGTGGTGGCGGTGGTCCTGCTGTTCTTCAGCACCTATCTGCAGTACCTGCCGCATGCGGTGCTGGCCGGCATCGTGTTCACGATCACGCTCGGGCTGATCAACGTGCGCAGTCTCGCCGCAATCCGCAAGGAAAGCCCCGGCGAGTTCACGCTCGCGCTGGTGACGGCGCTGGCCGTCGTGACGGTCGGCGTCGAGCACGGCATCCTGCTGGCCGTCGCGCTGTCGCTGATGCGGCACGTGCGCCACAGCTACCAGCCGCACACGATGGTGCTCGAACCGGTCGACGGCAACGGGCGGTGGCAGCCGGTGCCCACGCGGCGCGGCGCGATGACGGCGCCCGGGCTGATCGTCTACCGGTTCGGCTCCGACCTGTTCTTCGCGAACGATCATCTGTTCACCGCCGAAGTGACCGAACTCGTCGAGGCGGCGCCGGTGCCGACGCGCTGGTTCGTCGTCGATGCGGGCGCGATCACCGATATCGACTACTCGGCCGCGCGGACGCTGACGGACCTCGTCAGGATGCTGCAGGCACGCGGGATCGGTGTGCTGTTCGGGCGTGTCAATCGCTACCTGCGCGCGGACATGGATCGTCACCGGATCACGGAGATCGTCGGCGCGTCGTGCATCTTCCCGACGCTGCACCAGGCACTGGAGGCCGCCGGCACGACGCCGGCGCCGCAGGAACCGGGCATCGTGTAGCGGGAGCGGACGCCAGGCCGCCGCCCGTACGCGCGCGAAGCCGTTGCGCAAGTGGCGTCGATCGTGCCGATGTGGTTGCCGTAGCCACTCCGCGCGCGGGGCGCGGCGTGACGTAGCCCAGCCAGCGCCCGCGGTCAGCGCGAACCGGCGCGCGCGGCGCCGGCAGGTTTCCCGCCCGCACCGGCCGACCACAACGGCAACCGCAGCGTCGTGACGAAGCTCGCCGCGTGCAGCACGCAAAGCAGGCCGAACGCCCACGCATACGCGTTCGCCTGCGTGCCGCCGCTCGCCACCGATTCGGCCTGCAGCCGCCACGCGAGGAACAGCGAGCAGATCGTCGTGAACGTCGGGCCGCCGAGACGCTGCACGATATTGAGCGAGGTCGTCGCCATCGGCAGGTTGCGGCGCTCGACCGACGCATACGCGGCGGAAATCGACGGCGCGCCGATCGCGCTCTGGCCCATGCCGCGCAGGAACAGCGCGGGCACGAGCAGGACCGGATCGTAGCCGGTCAGCGCGAGCAACACGAACGGCAGCGTCGCGAACAGCGCGAGCAACGCGCCTGCGGCGGCCAGCCGGCGCACGCCGAACCGGCTCGTGAGCGCACCCATCGACGGGTAAGTGACCAGCATGCCGAGCCCCATCGGCGCGAGCAGCCAGCCCATTTCGCCGGGTGTGCGGCCGCACGCCTGGATCAGGAACACCGGGATCAGCATCTGGCCCGCGAACAGCGCGCCGTTCGACAGGAACTGCGTCGACGCGGCCGCGCCGAACACCTTCCGGCGAAACAGCGCCAGGTCGATCAACGCGCGGTCGCCCTTGCGCGTTTCGATCCGCAGGAACGCCGCGAGCACCAGCGCCGCCGCGACGATCGCCGCGATGCCGAGCGCTTCGTTGATCCGCTCGATCCCGTAGAGGAACAGCACGAGCCCCGGCGACAGCAGCGCGAGGCCGGCCCAGTCGAGCTCGCGCGGCTGCGTGTCGTCGCGGTCGCCGGGCAGGAACCGCACGGCCAGCGCAAGCGCCAGCACGCCGACGGGCAGGTTCACGAGAAAGAGCCAGCGCCACGACGTGTGCTGCAGGATCGCGCCGGCAACGACCGGGCCGAGGATCGGCGCGATCAGCACGGGCACGGCCGCGTAGCCGATCACGCGCGCCATCTGCTGGCCGGCGACACGCGCGATCATCATCTGCGCCATCGGCGCGAGCAGCCCACCGCTCATGCCTTGCAGCACGCGGAAGGCGATCAGCGAGGGCGCGGACCACGCGAGCCCGCACAGCGCCGATGTGAGCGTGAACGCCGAGAAGCACCACAGGTACAGCGCCTTCGCGCCGATCCGGTCGACGAGCCAGCCGTTCAGCGGCAGCACCAGCGTGAGCGCGAGCAGGTAGCCGCTCGTCACCCACTGGATCGTCGAAAGGTTCGCGTGCAGGTCGGTCGCGAGACTCGACAGCGACACGTTGACGATCGTCGCGTCGAGTTGCGACAGCAACGAGCCCAGCACGGCGACCGCGCTGACCTTCCAGATCGACGGATCGAGCCGGCCGGCCGCGTGGTCCCGCGCCGGCCGAGTGTGCGGGTCGCTCACGCGCCGCGCCGGTCGAGCAGCGCGACGATGTCCTGCGTCGTGCCCGTCTCGCCGAGGCGCGGGAACAGGCGCTCGATGCTGTTCACATGCGCATCCGCGTTGAGGTCGGTCATCGCGTCGACGGCGAGCGTGACGTTGTAGCCGAGTTCATGCGCCTGCCGTGCGGTCGATTCGACGCCGATGCTCGTCGCGACGCCGGTCAGCACGATCTGCGTGACGCCGGCGGCCTTCAGGTGCGCGTCGAGGTCGGTGCCGGTGAAGGCACCCCAGGTCTTTTTCGTCACGAGGTGGTCGGCCGGCTGCCGGTTCAGTTCGGGCACGAGCTCGGCCCAGTCGGCCGGGAGCTGTGCCGTGCGCGGCGGTTGCTCGGTGCGGCCCGGTGCGCCGCCCGCGACGTTGACCAGCACGACCGGCAGGCCGCGGCTGCGGAATGCGTCGAGCAGTGTGCGGGTGTGCGCGATCACCGGTTCGACCGGGTGCGCGGTGGGGAGGGCGACGATGCCTTTCTGCAGGTCGATGACGACGAGTGCCGTGTGCGTATCGAGACGGGTTGCGCTCATGATGGGACTCCGTGAAAGGGGCGAAGGAAGCCGTGCGCGCGAATGCCGTGGGGCGCGCCGGCCGGATTCATTGCTCGCCGATGCGGCGGATCAGCGGGATCGCGGCGGCGAGCGTGGCGATGTCTTCGGGATCGAGTTGCGCGATCGCGGCGCCGAGCCACTTGTGCTTCGCGGCGTTGCGCTTGAGCCGCGCGTCGAGCCCGGCCGCGGTCAGCCGGAACAGGATCTGGCGGCCGTCGGTCGGATGCGGTTCGCGTTCGACGAGACCGTCTTCCTCGAGACTGGCAAGTGTCGCCTTCATCGACTGCGGCTTCATTGCTTCGGCGCGCGCGAGGTCGGCGGTCGTCATCGGCCCGTGCCGTTCGAGTCGCGCGAGCGCGCTCGTCTGGGACATGCCGAGCCCGCCGGATTCGATCTCCGAGCGGAGCCGGCGGATCAATTGGCCGACCGCGAGGGTCAGATCGGCGGCGACGATATCGGCGGAAACGCCGGATTTGCGTGGCGGGTTCATGCGGCGGATCATAGGACACGACAGCTAAACTTGCAAGTTTAACTGTCGAATTGATCGCCGGATCGCGGTGCAGCCGGGCGGGTGGTTACGCGCCGGGGAGCGGGACCGGTACGACTTCGCTGTATCGCGGGGTCGCGCTTTCGTGCAGCAGGTCGCCGAGGTATTGCGCCAGTTCGTCGGCGGCAAGCTCGGACGGAATGTGCAGGTTTGCCGGGCGCCGCTTGCCTTCGGCGCCGAGAGCGAACACGATCCAGCGGTCGTTCTTGCGTACGACGGCGAGTAGCCGGCCAAATGCGTTGAAGCGGTATTCGTCCTGCATGGCATCGCTCCGTGACGGTAAACGCGCCGGCCGCCCGTGCGCGCTTACTGGATCGAGCAGGACAGCCAGCGATGGATCTTGATGGCATCGCTCGAGACACCCGCGCGCGTCGGCGCGCCGAGCAGCACGACCGTTTCGCGGCGGCCCTTCACACGCATGCGCATCACGACGCCGTGCCCCGACTCGTTGATGAAGCCGGTCTTCTGCAGCCGGATCGGCAGGCGGCGGTAGCGGACGAGCGGGTCGGAATTCACATACAGCAGCTCGCCGTCGCCCGGGCGCACGGTGGTCGACGTATCCGTCGAGAAATAGCGGATCAGCGGATCCTGCGCGGCCGCGCCGACGAGCTTCGCGAGATCCTCCGCCGTCGACACGTTGTGCGGCGACAGGCCGGTGGGCTCGCGGAAGTGCGTATGGCGCATGCCGAGGCGGCGCGCTTCGCGGTTCATTGCCTTGACGAACGCGGCGCGTCCGCCCGGATAGTCGCGGCTCAGCGCGGCGGCCGCGCGGTTTTCCGACGACATCAGCGCGATATGGAACATCTCGCGGCGCGACAGTTCCGAGCCAACCTGCAGGCGCGACCCGGTGAACTTGATCGTGTCGCGGTCGTGCGCGGTGACGCGCAGCACGCCGTTCAGCGGACGGTCGGCGTCGCGCGCGACGACGGCCGTCATCAGCTTCGAGATCGACGCGATCGGCCGCACGGTGCGTGCGTTGCGGGCCAGCAGCGGCGTGCCGGAGTCGACGTCGAGCACGTAGGCGGCGCGTGAATGGAGCGAGTTGACTGCGCGCGGGTTATAGCCGCAGCTTGCCATCAGGCGCGGCCTGGCGGCCGCCGGGCGCGGGCGCACGGCAGTCGTGCGCTTGGCGCGACGCTGCTGCGGGGCCGGTGCCGCCTGACGCTTGGCTGCCTGGTGCTTCACGCGCGGGCGGCGGTGCTTGACGGCCTTCTGCTTACGCTGCGCGGGCTTTTTCCTGACGGCTTTCTTGACGGCCTTTTTCGCATGCGGCTGCACATGCGCGACGCGCTGCGGCGTGTGACGTTGTGCGGACGACGCGTTCGTCGAGAAGGCGAACATCAGCATCGACAGGGCGACGAGCAGGGTGGTCCGGGCGAGAGGCAGGCGCGCGATGAGGCCGGTCAAGCGAAAGTCTCCTTTTCACGCGCGGTGAGGCTGCGTGGAATGCGTGGATGGTCGGCGGGATGCGGAAAATTATACGGTCGATCGCGGAGCGATGACGATTGAAGGCGGGAAAAGATGCGCGATTCGGTGAAATTGGGCGACGCTGATCGGTGATTCGAGGAGGGTGCAGCGGCCTGCGCGCTTGCGGTCGCGCGATATATGGCGCGATACGTGGCGCGATCGTGCGTCGATAGCGCCGATGCTCAACGCGGCCAGTTGCGCCGCGACACCACCGCGAAGCTGATCGCGATCGAACCCGTCACGGGGCGCGGCGGTGCATCGTTCATCGCGCTCATCGCGTCCACCGCATCGCCGAAACGAAAGCGGCGGCCGCGGCCGTCAGCGCGTTCGGCACGACGTTTCGGCGCGCGCGGATCGGCCGTTGCGGCGCGCTCATCGAGGGCGGCCGGTGCGCACGACGTGTCGTCGGGCGGACATTCACAGACGAGATCTACAGACATGACGGTCGATTCCTGAAAGGGCATGTCCGTATTGAACGCCATCGCATTCGATCGGTAAAATGAATGTTTCGATCATTATGATTCCTTTTAAGAATGGAATTGAAACTGCTGCGAACCTTCCTGACGGTCACCGAGCTGTGCCATTTCAGCCGCGCGGCCGATGCGCTGCACATGAGCCAGCCGGCACTGAGCAAGCAGATCGGCGCGCTCGAGGCGAGCCTCGGCGGCAAGCTGTTCGAGCGTGGCCGGCACGGCGCGGAGCTCACTGCGTTCGGCGAGCGTTTCCTGCCCGATGCGCAGGCGCTGGTGCGCGATGCGGACGAGATTCTCGTGCGCGCGCGTGAGCTGTCGAGCGGGCAGCGCGGTCATTTGCGGCTGGGCATCTGCCTGTCGGTGCTGACGCTCGTCCCGAAGCTCGTCGCGGAATTTCGCAGCCGGAATCCCGGCATTGCGGTGACGTTGAGCGACCTGTCGTCCGCGGAGCAGACGCGTCGGCTCCGCGCGGGCAAGCTCGATGCGGGATTCCTGCGTTTGCCGTCGGACGAAGGGTTGTCGTCGTTCAAGGTGATCGACGAGGCGCTGGCGCTTGCGGTGCCGCCGCATCTCGGCCTGAAGCGCGTGCCGGCCGATCTCGGCACGCTCAACGAGATCGGCTTCATCGCATTGCAGCGCGCACGCGGACAAGGGTTGGCCGCGCAGGTCGACCGGTGGTGCGTCGAGCGCCGTTTCGTGCCGCACGTGACGCAGCAGGCCGAGGACGTGCAGTCGGTGCTCGCGTCGGTCGCGGCCGGCGCGGGCGTCGCGTTCATTCCGTCGCGTGCGCAATATCTGCTGCGCGACGCGACGGTATTGCCGCTCGACGGCAAGGATGCGAAGTGGCGGGTCGGGCTCGCATGGCTATCGGATCGCGACGATCCCGTCACCACACGCTTCGTGTCGTTCATGCGTGCCGCGATCAAGAATGCATGAGGGACGAAGCGGTATAGTGTCCTCAGCCGGCAGCGGTCGCCCGATCGCCAGCCCCAGTCTCGCTCACCCACCACCACCCATGACTTCAGAATCCGACGACGCCCCGCTCGATCCCGCACTCGTCGCGACGCTCGCGACACTGAACGACGCCGCGAGCGATCCGGCCGGCAAGGTCTGGTCGCTGCCGAAGATCGCGAAACGCACGCAACTGCCGATGAGCACGCTGCGCCGCGTGCTCACGCAGCTCGACGCCGCCGGCCTGAGCGCGACGACGTTGAACGAGGACGGTACCGGCAGCGCCGCGCTGACCGACGAAGGGCGCGCGGTGTGCGCGCAACTGTTCGGCGCGAACGACGCGCAATGAAAACCGGGCCGCTGGAAGCGGCCCGTCGTCTTGCGGTTCGACGCTCGGCGTCGATGCGTTACCACCGCACCGTCACGCCGCCCATCACCGAATGATCGTAGGTCTGGTCGTTCAGCCCGCGCCGGTAGCCGAGGTCGAGATCGAGCCACGGCTTCGGCGAATAGATCGCGCCCGCGATCACGAAGGCGGGATTCGCGCCTGCGCTGCTTGCCGTGTGGCGCGACGTGCCGATGTCGGCCACGATCTGCAACTTGTCGGTCGCCTTGTAGATCGCCGCGCCGGACACGGCCCAGATCGACGTCAGGTCGCCCTGGCGATTCGGCTGGTATGTCATGCCCGCATTCGCGAGGAACGAAAATCGCGCGACGTCGAGCTGCGCGAGCAGCGTTGCGCCGGTGCCCACGCGGCCGGTGCCGAGCCCGCGCCGGTCGTTGCCGGTCGGCGCGGTCAGTTTCGGCTTCAGCGCGATCGACAGCGGGCCGCGCTCGACGAACCGCCATTTCATGCCGATCTCGACATCGCCGATTCCGGCGCCGTTTTCATCGGTGCGTGTTTGCAGATGCGTGTACGGCGCGTTCACGTAGAGATCGACGTGCTCGCCGAACCCGCGCGTGAGCGTCGCGTTCCACAGCTGGTGGCGGCCGTTTTCTTCCTGTTTCGAGGTTTCCTCGGCATTGAATTCGAACTGCCAGTTCGCGTTGCCCTGCGTGCCCGTGTCGTCGCTGACGAGCGGATGGGTGGCGAGCGCATCGAACGGCGCGAGGAAGGCGCTCGCGGCTGCGAGCGGAAGCATTCTTTTCATCGTGTCACCCGAGATGCGTGGCGAGCCTGCCGGCTCGCGCCCAGGCAGGCGCAGGCCGGCAGGTCGTCAAGCGAAGACGTTCAGAACCACTGCTTGTAGCGGCGCACGTAGATCGTCTTGACGATCTGCGCGAGCAGGATGTAGCCGACCATCGTCGCGGCGAGCCACAGCCAGAAGGTGCCCGGCAGGTGCATGAAGCCGAGTGATTCGGCGAACGGCGAGAACGGCAGCCAGCAGCCGATCGCGATCGCGGTGAACGTCGACAGCAGCACCGGCAGCGCGGCCGTGCTCTGCAGGAACGGGATCTTCTGCGTGCGCAGCAGGTGCACGACGAGCGTCTGCGATACCAGGCTCTCGATGAACCAGCCCGAGTTCATCACGATCTGGCCGCCGGTGCCGCCGTTCAGGTGATACATCGCACCCGCGCCGAACACGGTCCACATCAGGATGTACGTCGTGATGTCGAACACCGACGACGTCGGCCCGACCCACAGCATGAAGCGGCTGATGTTGCCGGCTTCCCACTTGCGCGGCTTCTTCAGGAACTCGGGATCCATCTTGTCCCACGGCAGCAGCATCTGCGACGTGTCGTAGATCAGGTTCAGCACGAGCAGCTGCGTCGCGAGCATTGGCTCCCACGGCAGGAACGCGCTGGCGACGAGCACCGAGAACACGTTGCCGAAGTTCGAGCTGGCGGTCATGTTCAGGTACTTCAGGATGTTGCCGAACGTCTCGCGGCCCTTGATCACGCCTTCCTCGAGCACCATCAGGCTCTTTTCGAGCAGGATGATGTCGGCGGTTTCCTTCGCGATGTCGGCGCCGCTGTCGACCGAGATGCCGACGTCGGCGTCGCGCAGCGCGGGCGCATCGTTGATGCCGTCGCCGAGGAAGCCAACCGTGTGGCCGTTCGCCTGCAGCGCCTTGACGATGCGCGCCTTTTGCAGCGGCGTGAGCTTCGCGAACACGGTCGTGCGTTCGACGACTTCCGCGAGCGTCGCGTCGTCGAGCGCTTCGATTTCCGTGCCGAGGATCGGCTTGCCGGGTTCGAGGCCGACCTGGCGGCACACCTTCATCGTGACGACCGGGTTGTCACCCGTCAGCACCTTCACCGCGACGCCGTTTTCGCGCAGCGCGGCGAGCGCCGGCGCGGCCGATTCCTTCGGCGGATCGAGGAAGGTCAGGAAGCCGCGCACGACGAGGTCGTGTTCGTCGGCGGTGCGGTACTGCTGGCGCTCGTCGCCGCGCGGGATCGTGCGCGTGGCGAGCACCAGCACGCGGAAGCCGTCCTCGTTGTAGGCGCTCGCCTGTTCGAGCAGCCGCTTGCGCGCGACGAAGTCGAGCGGGCGCACGCCGTCCTCATCCTGCACATGCGTGGAGACGGCCAGCATTTCCTCGACCGCGCCCTTGCAGATCAGCAGGTGCGTGCCGTGCCTGTCCTCGACGACGACCGACAGGCGGCGCCGCACGAAGTCGAACGGCAGTTCGTCGATCTTCTTGTAGCCCTGCGGCTTCACGCGCTCGCCGATCTCGTCGGCACGCGCGACGACCGCGATGTCGATCAGGTTCTTCTGGCCGCTCTGGTGGAAGCTGTTCAGCCAGCCGAGCCGCAGGATCTCCTCGTCCTTGTAGCCCGACAGGTCGAGGTGATGTTCGAGGATGATCTTGTCCTGCGTGAGCGTGCCGGTCTTGTCGGTGCACAGCACGTCCATCGCGCCGAAGTTCTGCACCGAGTTCAGCCGCTTGACGACGACCTTGCGGCGCGCCATCGCCACCGCGCCGCGCGCGAGGTTCGCGCTGACGATCATCGGCAGCATCTCCGGCGTGAGGCCCACGGCCACCGCGAGGGCGAACGTGAGCGCGCTCAGCCAGTCGCCCTTGGTCAGCCCGTTGATCATGAACACGATCGGCACCATCACGAACATGAACTTGATCAGCAGCCAGCTCACGCTCGCGACGCCGCGGTCGAAGCTCGTCTCGATGCGCTTGTGGCTCACGACGTTGCGCGCGAGCGAGCCGAAGTAGGTGTCCTCGCCGGTCGCGACGACGACGGCCGTCGCCGTGCCGCTGACGACGTTGGTGCCCATGAAGCAGACGTTCTCGAGATCGAGCAGCGATGCCGACGTATCGGTCGCGGAGTCGGCCGCGCGCGTGCCGGCGGATTTGCCGGCGACCGCGCCGAGCGTGTCGTACTTCTCGACGGGCAGCGCCTCGCCGGTCAGCACGGCCTGGCTGATGAACAGGTCGCGCGACGCGAGCAGGCGCACGTCCGCCGGGATCATGTCGCCGGCCGACAGGTGCACGATGTCGCCGGCCACGACTTCGCGCATCGGCACCTCGCGGCGTGTCGGCTCGGACGTGTCGGTCATGGCACGCTGCACGGTGGCCGTCGTGCGGACCATCGCCTTCAGCTTCTCGGCCGCGCGCAGCGAACGGAATTCCTGCACGAAGCGCAGCAGCGCGCTGATCGTGACCATCGTCAGCAGGATCGTCATGCCGACGTAGTCGCGATCGTCGGGCGCGGCGAAGTAGACGTCGGTGAAGAAGCTGATCGCGGCCAGCACCAGCAGCACGTAGACGAACGGGTTGTGGAACGAGAGCAGCAGCTGGCGGGTCCAGTGCGGCGGCTTGTCGTGCGCGATTTCGTTCGGGCCGTAGTGCTGCAGGCGGTCGGCGGCCTGGTCGTAGGTGAGGCCGCGCGTGCTGGTGTTCAGCGACTTCAGCGTCTCTTCGAGCGGACGGGCCGCTTCCTGCGCCGCGCGCATGATGCGCGGGTCGTTCTGCTGGGCGCCGCCGGCCTTGATGAAGCCGCGCTGTTTCTTTTGCGATGTGTTGTGTCGTGTTGTCATGAGTCGCTCCTAGCGCACGAGGCGGCGGGCGGGGAGCGACCGTGACGTTATCGACGCACGAGCGCTCCCCGCCGCGTCGCGTCAGGCGCGATCGGCTGTGGATCGGTGAAGGCGGGAACGCTCGCCGGCGCGTGCGGTGCGGCCGGAGGGGCGATGCGAGGCGTCGCACCGGCGAGCGGTAATCGACTACTGTCGTCTGAGTTCATCTGCACTCCTGTCGGTTGCGAATAGTCGGCACGGGCGATCGACGGCGACGCACGCACGAAGGCGCGCGGCCGGACGGCACGCGAACGGAAAACGCACGCGGCTGACGCTGCGCGCAACACGAACGCACGCGCGCGACGGCGCATCGCGTGCATTCGACAATAATGAAAATTCGGCGGGAGATCTGGCCCGTCAAGTCAGGCCGGAAGGACGCCGCATCCTGCTTCCCGGGATGCGGCAGAAGACGAGGCTCTGCGCGTTTTCCTCAGGCAGCAGTCGAGTTGGTCAAGCACCAACTACAACTCGCATCGGTGTTCACAGAACACTCCATGTAATTAGACGGGAGCGATGGTAATGGGTCGCTGTGCGAAGCGTCAACCCTTTTGTCAGTCGGTATTTCGAGAAAGGGAATCGGGGTGAGGTGTGCGCGGCGCGCCGTCGGATCGACGCCAATGAAACGGCCGCGCGCATGCGATATCGGCATGCGCGCGGCCGTGTCGAAGCAGGTGGCGTATTAGTGGGCCGATGCGACGGCGGCCCCTGCATCGAGGATGCCCGAGCCCGCCGGCATCGCGGTGCACGACGTGCCGGCCGCGAGCTTGGCCGTGCGCGTGCCGCCCTGCAGCTTCTGCTGGATCTGCGCGGGCGTGAGGTTGCCGTTCACCGACAACATCAGCGCGGCAACCCCCGTCACTTGCGGCGTGGCGAGGCTGGTGCCGTTCGCGAGGCCGTAGGTGTCCGAGCCCGGGGTCGTCGTGCCGGTATTCGACGTCGACAGGATGTTGACGCCCGGCGCGCTCAGCGAGACATCGGGGCCGAAGTTGCTGAACGACGCGCGGCGGCCGGTCGCGTCGGTGGCGCCGACGCTGATCACGCCGCGGCAGTTCGCGGGCTGGTCGAGCCCGGTCGACAGGCCGTCGTTGCCGGCGGCGACGATGACGGTCACGCCCTTCGCGGTCACGTCGTCGATGGCCTGCTGGAACGTCGTGCTGCACGCGCCGATACCACCGAGGCTCAGGTTGATGACCTTCGCGGGGCGCGGGTTGTTCGGCACGCCGTTCACCGCGATGCCGGCGGCCCAGCGCATCCCGTCGGCGATGTCGCTCGTCGTGCCGCCGCACTTGCCGAGCACGCGCACCGGCAGGATCTGGCCGAGCCACGACACGCCGGCGATGCCGGTGCCGTTGTTGGCGGTCGCGCCGATCACGCCCATCACGCGGGTGCCGTGCCAGCTGCTGTCGCTCGGCTGGCTTGCGCAGTGATAGTACGGACCGTTTGCGTTGTCGAGTTCCTGCTGCGTGACCCAGTCGCCCGGGTCGGTCGCGTCAGGGCTGCGGGTCAGGCCGTTGTTGCTGGTGTTGACGTTGCTGATGAAGCTGTAGCCGGACAGGATGTTGCCGACGAGGTCGGCGTGCGGCCGGTAGCCCGTGTCGAGCACGGCCGTGACGACGGTCGGCGAACCCTTGGTCGCGCTCCACGCGGGCGGCAGGTTGATCCCGGCGGTCGGGTCGGACAGGTACCACTGCTGGCTGTAGAGCGGGTCGCTCGGCGTGTCGCGGATCTGCATCGGATGATCCGGTTCCGCGTAGTCGACGTCGGAATCGGCTGCGAATGCCTGCGCGAGCGCGGCTGCGTCGGTGGCGGCCATGCGCTGGCCGAGCGACAGCACGGTCGCGCCGTTCGAGATCGTCCGCTCGACCTGCACGTTCACCGGCGTTTGCCCGACCGTGCTCGCATACGCACGTGCGCTGCCGGCGATCGGCGCCGTCCAGCGCGTCAGCGAGCGCTGGATCACTGCGTCGAGCCGCGTCCCGTTGTCGATGGCGGCCATCGCACGCGTGGCCGTCAGCGTCTTCAGCTTGACGATCAGGTGATCGATCGGCGGTTCGGTCGGCGCGGTCTGCGCGGCCATCTGCACGGCGGCCTGCTGCGTCGTGCACGCATTGCTGCCGGACGACGTGGGCGGGTTCGTGGGATTGGACGGCGCGGGAGACGGCGTGGGGGCAGGGGCAGGGGCAGGCGCTGCGTTGGAAGAAGACGGGTTGCTGCCGTCGCCGCCGCCTCCGCCGCCGCAACCGGCGAGGGGCAGGAGGGCGGCGGCGGACAGCATGCCGGCGAGCATGCGCGCATGTGCGGAGCGCGCCAGCGCAAAATTGAAACGCTTGGTTCTCATGTTGAAACTCGATCCTCGTAGATAACCGTCGTGCCGGCGGTGGCGCTGGTCCGGCTGACCCGGACCTTGTCTTTTTTGTCTGACGGTTGCAGCCAGGTTGCTGCGACGCGCCATGCACTGGGTAACGGCCTGCGCGGCGGCTTCTTGAGTGCGTTTCACGAGAAAAACCGGGGTGGGCGCAAACGATTACGTTGGTGCGTTGCAGCATGAACGCGTGTTTGGAACGCGTGGCACAAAAGGTGGGGCGAGTCCGTGCGCGGCCGGTCGGGCGACACGTGCGGCGCGGGCGCGTTTGCGCGGTACGGAAAACATCTTTCACGGCCCGGCCGCGGCGGAAGGTTGATGATGCTTTCCCTGATGCGACGCGAATTTTGTCGGGCGTACGATCGCGATTCGATCAACGTTTCGTCAGGAGAAAAGCATGGATCGCCGCTTACGCTGGCTGGCCGTCGCGCTGTCCTGTGCGCTGGCGGGCACCGCGCACGCGCAGGCCCTCACCGGCACGCTGAAGAAGATCAAGGACACGGGCGTCGTGTCGCTGGGCATTCGCGAATCGTCGGTGCCGTTCTCGTATTCGGACAACCAGCAGAAGAACATCGGCTATTCGCGGGACATCGCGTCGCGCATCATCGACCAGTTGAAGACGGAACTGAACGCGCCGAACCTCACCGTGAAGGAAATCCCGATCACGTCGCAGAACCGGATTCCGCTGTTGCAGAACGGGACGATCGATTTCGAATGCGGATCGACGACCAACACGCTCGAACGGCAGAAGCAGGCCGCATTCTCGAACAGCATCTTTCTTTATGGCATCCGCTTCAGCACGCGCAAGGATTCCGGCGTGAAGGACTTCGCGGACCTGGCCGGCAAGACGGTCGCGACGACGGCCGGCACGTCGGACGAGCGCCTGCTGCGCAAGCTCAACGAAGAGAAGGCGATGAACATGACGATCATCAGCGCGAAGGATCATGCCGAAGCGTTCATGAACGTCACGACCGGGCGCGCGGTGGCGTTCGTGATGGACGAGCCGCTGCTGTACGGCGAGATCGCGAAGGACCGCAACCCGGGCGCGTACACGGTGACGGGCACGCCGCTCGTCCACGAGAACTACGCGTGCATGATGCGCAGGGACGATCCGGCGTTCAAGCACGTGGTCGACGGCGTGATCGCGAAGATGCAGACGTCGGGCGCGGCCGAGAAGCTCTACAACCAGTGGTTCACGCAACCGATTCCGCCCAAGGGCGTGAGCCTGAACTATCCGCTGTCGGCGGAGATGAAGGAGCTGTTCAGGAATCCGACGGATCAGGCGCAGTATTGATTCGGCCGTCGCAATGAAAAACCGCCGGCGTACGCCGGCGGTTCGAGCGCGCCGCGCCGAGCGCCGCGAAGTGTGTCAGGCCTTGATTTCCGGGCCGCGCGCGGCGGGGGCGGCCGGCGTTGCCGGGGCCGTCGAACGCACCGACGGCTGCGCCGGCACGATGACGAGCACCGGCTCGGGCATGGCCCACGGCGCCATCGCGAAGCCGACGGGCTGCGGCATCGGCATCGCGAACGCATTGGCGAGCGCGATGTGCTGGAGCGCCATCATCTGCTGCTGCATCGCGACCATCTGCGCCTGAGCCGCCTGCATCCGGTACTGCGCGGCCTGCATTTGCCGCCACGCTGCCGCGGGCGGCAGGCCGCCCGACGACGACGTCTGCATCTCGAAGCTCGCGCCGCCTTGCGGGCTGTGCCAGCTCCACGTGCTGACCTTCATCGGGCCGACGGCCGTCTGGACGACGCGCGTTTCGGCTTTCACGGGCACGGCCTGCCCGTCGACGTTGACGAACATCGGTTGGGCGGCCGCCGCGCCGGCCTGCCCGGCCAGGGCGAACACGGGCACCAGCGCCAGCGCGCCCGCCGCCATATACGAACGGAATCGCATCTTCGTATCTCCATCAAACGAGACTGATCGAATCAACAATGACGTGCGGCTCACGGAGTGAGCCATCCGGGACAATGCAGCCATCGGCTTAAATCAACATTAAAACCGCCGCCGGCCGGCCCGGTCAGCGCATGTCAGGACGCTCCGCAATCGGCATTCAACCTCGCCCGTGCCAGGGGAATCCTGTCGCCCGATGCAACAACAGGCACAATACGGGATTCGCCACGGCGCACGCGTGTTCGCCATTCGAACATCGCACGGCTGCGCCGCTGCTGTCCGACCTCCTTCCCCGTCGTCATGAACGCCACGCTCACTCCGGCGCGCGAGTCGAATTCGCCGCGTTTCCTGCTGTTCCTGATCTGCCTGTTCGCGTCCGCCGGCCAGCTCGCGATCGACATCTACGTGCCCGCGCTGCCCGACATGGCACGTTCGTTCGCCACCACGCCGCAGGCGATCCAGTCGAGCGTGTCCGGCTACATGGCGGCCTACGCGCTCGGCCAGCTGATTTTCGGGCCGGTCGCCGATGCCTACGGGCGCAAGCGCGTGCTCGCGTTCGGGCTCGTGATCTACACGATCGGCTGCCTGCTGTCGCTCGGCGCGCAGAACCTGGAGACGTTCGTGCTCGCGCGCTGCCTGCAGGGCTTCGGGATCGCGACCACCAACCTGCTCGCGAAGGCGATCATCACCGATTCGTTCGCCGGCCAGGCGCTGATGCACGCGTTTACGTACATGTCGATCGCGTGGGGGCTTGCGCCGATCGTCGCACCGGTGATCGGCGCGCACCTGCAGGAATGGTTCGGCTGGCGCGCGTGCCTCGTGTTCCTGCTCGTATACTCGCTGGTGATGTGGGCGCTGCTGTGGCGTTACCGCGAAACCTTGCCGAAACCCGTGCATCTCGAGCCGCGCACGCTGATGACGAATGCGGGCAAGGTGCTGGCGAGCCCGGTGTTCCAGAGCTGCTTCCTCGCACAGGGGCTGTGCTACAGCATCCTGCTCGTGTTCAACATCGTCGGGCCGTTCATGGTGCAGACCACGCTGCACAAGCCGCCGACCTTCTTCGGCTATCTCGCGCTCGGGATCGGGCTGATGTATTTCCTGGGCGGCCTGTCGAACCGGATTCACCGGCCCGGGCTGCCGAGCGCCGAGCAACGGCTGCGCATCGGCGCGCGCGTGATGGCCGGCGCGTCGGTCGCGATGCTGGTGCTGGCGCTGACCGTCGGGTTGCGCGTCTGGACGCTCGCGACGCCCGTGCTCGTGATGGGTTTCTGCGCGGGCGCGATGTATCCGACGCTGATGGCCAAGGGCAATTCGCTGTTTCCGCATATCGCCGGCCTGACGAGCGCGATCCTCGGATGCGCGCTGCTGCTGGTGTCGTCCGCGATGATGGGGCTGGCCGGCTTCGTGTCGATTCACGTGCTGACGCCGCTCGCGGTGTTCTTCGTCGTGCTGTCGTGCATCGTCGTGTGGATGGTCACCAAGCTGTTGCGGTACCTGTCGCAGCAGCAGGCGCAGGCCGCGCCCGTCGCGTGCGGCCGCGAAGAGGCCGCGTAAGTGCCGCCTGTCGACCGGGCCGTGAGCCCGATCCTGCTGAACCGCGTCGCCCGTACCGACGCCGCCGACCTGCTCGCCGCCAATCGCGCGAGCCGGAGCCACCATCTGCCGTGGGTCGATTCGTTCACCGACCAGGCGGGATTCGACCAGTGGTTCGGCCGCTGCCTCACGGGGCCGAACGTCGGCCTCGTCGCGCGCGAACGCACGTCCGGGGCGGTGGTCGGTGTGGTGAACCTCAACGAGATCGTCGGCGGCGTGTTCCAGAGCGCGTATCTCGGGTACTACGGAATGGCGGCGTTCAGCCGTACGGGGCTGATGACCGAAGCCCTGCGCGCGGCGATCAGCGTCGCGTTCGGCGAACTCGGGCTGCATCGGCTCGAAGCGAACATCCAGCCCGGCAACCACGCGTCGATTGCGCTGGTTCGGCGGCTCGGTTTCACGAAAGAGGGGTTTTCGCCGCGCTATCTGCGCATCGGCGGCGAATGGCGCGACCACGAACGGTGGGCGCTGCTGGCCGATAGCGAGCCCCAAGCGCGCCCCTGACGCCCGATACCGGGCGATCTTCTTCCCGCCACCGGCCGCTTATAGCGGATGCGCCGCGCCGGCCTGCGTCAGCAGCGATACGGCCGCCGAATCCGGCAGCCCGTTCGAGTCGATTGCACCGGCTTTCGCGAGTGCGGCGAGGTCGCTGTCGACACCCGGTTGCCCGACCGTGAACGATGTGGTCAGGAACGCCGGCGCGGTGAGCGCCACCGAATAGCGCTGCTGCAGGTTCGTCACCACGGCCGATTGCGCGGCCTGTACGGTGTTCGAGCTGTTCATCGCCTGCTGATAGCGCGAATTCCCCTGGAAATTGCCGATCAAGGTGGCCGTGTTCGTACCGAGCTGGGCGGCGAGATAGACCAGCATCAGTTCGGTCTCGGGTGTCGTGTTGAACGTGCCGCCCGCGTATGCGAGCGAATGCAGGCTCGTGCCGCCCGACGTCACCGTGATCACGCACGGCAGCGCCGCATTGACCGTCACGCGGTAGTTGCCGCCGCCATCCGTCAGCGTCGTCGCCGACCCTGCCGTGCAACTGACGGTTACCTGCGCGCTGGCGAGCGCGCCGCCCGTCGCGGCCGTGCCGGACAGCGCGACCGTCTGCGTGTTGTTGTTGTTGAAGCAGGCATCGACGCCGAAGCAGGCATCGCCGTTGCACGCCTGAAGCGTCGCGAGGGTGGCGAGGCAGAGGGTGCCCAGCGCGGGGCGGATGAAGCGCCTGGGGTGAATGTTCATGGTCGCGGGCCTTGACGAGAGTGGGGCAACCGGTCGGCGCCGAAAATGCGGCGCCGTTCCTATTCTAGGTCCCGAATCGGGGCGCTGCTTGCCCGTTTGGTCAGTTCGGCCCGCGCGCGCTCGCCTTCGCGAACGCGCCGCGCACCTCGAAGCGGATCGTATCGGCCACCTTGCCGCGCGCATCGACGAGTTCGAGCCGGTGGCGGCCCGGCCATGGCATCCACGCGATGCGATCGGCATGCCCGATCACCTTGTCGTCGAGCCGCCATGCGAACTTCGTCGCGCGTCCGGCCGAGCGCTCGAACCAGATCCGCTGGTTCTTCGGCGGAATGTCCGGATCGATCGCGAAGATCGTGCCGTCGGTCGGCGTACCGATCGTCAGAGGCGCGCGCGCGCCGTCCTTGCCCGGCGTGACGGGGGCGGCGAGCCGGATCGTGTCGACCGCCGTTCCCGCGATGAACCACTCGTTGCGCGACGGTTCGATATCGCGTTCGAACGTGATGCGGCGCGTCTCGACGCCGGCCGGCGCGCGCGGCGCACGGCTCGGCTGGTCGCGGTGCAGGTAGCCGACGACGGCCGACCACACCGGCGACGCGCCCGTGACGCCCGACACGTCCCACATCGGCGAGCCGTCCGCATTGCCGACCCACACGCCGACCGTATAGCGCGACGTGAAACCGACGGTCCAGTTGTCGCGCATGTCCTTGCTGGTGCCGGTCTTGACCGCCGAGAAGAAGCGCGTCGCGAGCGGATTGTCGAAGCCGAACGTGCGCACGCGCGCGTTGTTGTCGGAGAGGATGTCGGTCACGACGAAGCTGGCCGCGTCGCTGAACACGCGCGTGCCGTCGGCTGCGCGGGCGGGTGACGCGGCCGATGCGCCGGCTGCACCGGACGCCGGCGCCGGCACGTCGATGACCTTGCGGGCGACGCCGCCGTTCGCGAGCGCGCGGTACGCGTTGGTCAGCGACAGCAGCGTGACGTCCGCGCTGCCGAGCGCGAGGCTGAAGCCGTAGTAGTCGCCTTCCTGCGCGAGCGGCAGGCCGAGCGCGGTCAGCGTGCGCGCGAATCGGTGCGGCGTGACGAGCACGAGCGTGCGCACGGCCGGCACGTTCAGCGAGCCGCCGAGCGCGCTGCGCACGCTCACCCAGCCCTTGAAATCCTTGTCGTAGTTCTGCGGAATGTACAGGCCGCCCCCGGCGGCGAGGTTGATCGGCGCATCGTCGAGCAGCGACGCGGCCGTCAGCCGTTTCTCGTCGATCGCCTGCGCATACAGGAACGGCTTGAGCGTCGAGCCGGCCTGGCGCGGCGCGAGCACGGCATCGACGTCGCGCGCGCCCGACAGCGCGCCGGACGAGCCGACCCACGCGCGAATCTCGCCGGTCGCGTTGTCGATCACGACGACCGCGCCGTCCTGCACGTTGCGCCGGTGCGCGGGTGCGTTGAGTTCGGTCAGCGCGCGCACCAGCGCGTCGCGCGCGAAGCGCTGCAGCGGCGCATCGAGGGTCGTGCGTACCTGCGCGCCGGCCGTTGGCCGCACCTCGGCCGCGATGCGTCGCGCGAAGTGCGGGGCGAGGGCGGCGCCGTCGTCGCGCGCGGCGCCGGCCGGGCGTGCGGTGATGAGCTGCACGTAGCCGTCGAGCGACGCGCAGGCCTGCTCGGCATGCATGTCGCGCAGGATCCGGCATGCACGTTGGGCGACTTTCGCGGAGGTTGCGTTGGGCGCGCGCACGAGCGCGGCCGCGATCGCGGCTTCGCGTGCATCGAGGCCCGACGGCGCCTTGCCGAACAGCACCTGCGACAGCGCGGCGAGGCCGATCGTCTCGCCGCGGAACGGCACGAGGTTCAGGTATGCCTCGAGCACCTGGTCCTTGCGCCAGCCGCGTTCGAGCAGCAGCGCGTTGACCGCCTGCGACGCCTTCTGCGGCAGCGAGCGCTGGCCCGAGCGGCGCGGCGAATCGCTGAGCAGCCCGGCGAGCTGCATCGTGACGGTCGACGCGCCGCGCGTGCGCTCGTTCCACAGGTTGCCCCAGGCGGCGCCGGCGATGCCGCGCCAGTCGACGCCGCTGTGTTCATAAAAGCGCTTGTCTTCGGACACGACGATCGCCTCGCGAAACGCGGGCGACACGTCGGCGAGCGACACCCAGTCGCCGCGCCGCTCGGTGAGGTCGACGCGCGTGCGCTGCAGCGCCGTGCCGTCGCGCGCGAGCAGCACCCAGTCGGAGCTGCGCCAGTTGCGGCGCACGTCGTCGTAGCTCGGCAGCGCATGCGCGACGAGCGGCGTGGCCAGCACGATGGCGACGAATACGCGGCCGGCGAAACGCACCGGCCGCGGCAAACCCTGATCGATCATCGCTTGCTCGTTACTTGCCCGCTTCGGCCGCTTTCACGGTCATCGGCGGGTTCGGCCACAGGCCGTACACGGACGGCGCGTACAGCGCCTCGACACGCGTCGGCGGCAGCCCGAACGTGCCGACGTTGTTCAGCCGCACCGTGTACTCGACCGAGAATTTGCCCTTCGGCAGATAGTCGTAGTACGCCCGATAGCCGTCGAAGTCGCGCTCGATGAACGCCGGCCACGCGCCGTCCGGCGTCTTCTCGCCCTGGGTCGCGGCTTCGGAGTCGCGGCCGAGGCCCGAACCGAGGATCGTCGAACCGGCCGGAACCGGATCGTTGACGACGACCCAGGTCATGTCGCTCTGCGCATCGATGTCGAGATGCACGCGCACGACGTCGCCGCGCGTCAGCACGCCCTTGACGGCGGGCGACACGGGCGTGACGGTCTTCGTGATCCGGTAGCCGGCCGCGAACGGCGAACGCAGCGGCACCGCCGCGAGGCTTTCGATCGTGGCCCACGGGCGGCCCGTGCCGTCCTGCGTGACGGACAGCGTGGCCGGCGCCTGCGACGCGCGCGGCCACG
>NZ_JAAGPC010000106.1:0-32209 GCF_017104595.1 Burkholderia sp. Tr-20390
TCGGCTCCGAACGCTGCGCACCGCGACCCGACAGGCCGGCGCGCCCATTCGGGCAGCGCGTATTGTACCCGACGGCCTTCGTGCGCCGAGGCTCGTCTACGCCAGTACGACGGGCGTTTACGGCGACTGCGGCGGTGCGCGCATCGACGAAACGCACCCGCTGCGTCCCGCGAATCCGCGCGCGTTCCGGCGCGTGTCGGCCGAGCGGCAGCTGCGTGCGGCGACGGTGCGCGGCGTGCTGTCCGCGCGCATCGTGCGGATTCCCGGGATCTACGCGGCGAACCGCCTGCCGGTCGCACGGCTCAAGCGCGGCACGCCGGCGCTCGAGCCGGCCGACGACGTCTACACGAACCACATCCACGCGGACGATCTCGCGGCGATCCTGCGCCGCGCGGCCGAACGCGGCAAGCCGGCGCGCGCCGTGCACGCGTCGGACGACAGCGAACTGCGGATGGGGGAGTATTTCGACCGGGTCGCGCAGGTGCTCGGCCTGCCGAGGCCGCCACGCGTCAGCCGCGCGGACGCCGAGCGCCAGCTCGAACCGACACTGCTGTCGTTCATGCGCGAGTCGCGGCGCTTGTCCAACGCACGGCTCAAGGCCGAATTGTGCGTGACGTTGCGCTATCCGACCGTAGATGATTTCCTTCAAACGCTCGCGCCGGGCAGCGCATCAGGTGAGCGCCGGTAACGCCTCGATCAGCAGGAAGCACAGCAGCGCGCCGATCAGCGCGCCAATCAGGTTCGGATGATATTTGTGCTTCATGTGCATCGCGGCCAGCAGCCCGCCGATCACGATGACACCGATGACCGCGAACGCGATCATCACGGACGACAGTTCGAAAGTATGGTTGTTCATGATGCCTCCCCCTACGTCGCTGTTCTCTTACAGCTTGTGATTTCAGTATAGCGGGGGAATATGCGGCCGAGATGCGGTCGAGCGTCGAACGGTCGTGCGGATTTTCCCTTACAGGGTTTTGACCGGATTGCGCAGCGCTGAAAGGTCGGCGTCATCGAGCCAGCGCCACGCGCCGGGCGCGAGGTCGCCCGGCAGCGTGAAGCCGCCGATGCTTTCGCGGTGCAGCAACTCGACGCGGTTGCTCACCGCGGCGACCATCCGCTTGACCTGGTGATACTTGCCTTCGAGGACGGTCAGCGCGAGTGCGTGCGGGTCGCGCGCGTCGGCGGCGACCGCCGCGATCGGCTTCGGCTCGCCGTGCAACTGCACGCCGGTGCGCAGCGTGTTCAGTTGCGTGTCGTCGAGCGGGTGGCGCACGGTTGCCACATAGGTCTTCGGCACCTTGCGTTTCGGCGACGTGTACGCGTGCACGAACTGGCCGTCGTCGGACAGCAGCAGCAGACCCGTCGTGTCCTGGTCGAGACGCCCGACGCACTGCACGCCGCGCGCGACGAGCGGTGCAGGCAGCAGGCTGAACACGCTCGCATGGTGTTGCGGATCGCGCGAACACTCGTAGCCGGCCGGCTTGTTGAGCGCGAGATAGGCGCGTGCGTGGAACGGCCACGCCGTATCGTCGACCGAGAACACGAGGCCGTCGGTATCGAACACGGCGTCGGGGTCGGTCGCGCGGGCGCCCGCCACGGTGACGCGGCCCGCTTCGATCAGGCCGCGGCACTGGCGGCGCGAGCCGAAGCCCTGGGTGTAGAGAATGCTTTCGAGATCCATAGCGCGCGCATTCTATCAAGCGATGGTGCGCGACCGGCATGAACGCGCATGCGCTGGTAAGCTGCCGGTACGCCGCGCGGGGCGCGGCGCCCGTTCATTCTTCACGGAAAGTCCATGCCTTTTGCTTCGTTCCCGTTCGGCCGCCACGCCGCTGCCGTCATCGTTGCGGCGACCGTCTCGTCGGCCGCGTTCGCGCACGCGCACCTCGCGAAGAGCGATCCGGCGGCGGGCGCGGCGGTGGCTGCCGCACCGGCCGCCGTCACGATCGACTTCACCGAGCCGCTGGAACCCGCGTTCAGCTCGATCGTCGTCGTCGATGGCGACGGCAAGACGGTGTCGGATGGCCGTGCGCGCATCGACGCGTCGAACCGCAAGCGGATGTCGGTGCCGCTCACGGTGGTCGGCACCGGCGCCTATACGGTGAAATGGGTGGCCGTCGCGACCGACGGGCACCGCACGCAGGGCGCGTACGGCTTCAGCGTGAAGTGACGCAACGGCGACGGCAGGCCCGTGCCAGGGCTGCCGCCGCCTCTATCCGACAGGGAGTCCCGCATGAATCCGACGACGCTCGACGCACTCGCCGATTTCCCCCGTCAGCTCGAAGCCCATTTCGCGGCCGTCCCCGACGGCTACGCGCGCTGGACGCCCGACGACTGGGCCGGGATGCCGAGCGAGCATTTTTCGCCGCTCGGGCAGCTCTGCCACGTGCGCGACATCGAGATCGACGGCTATCACGTGCGGCTGCGGCGGATGCTCGACGAGGACCGGCCGCTGCTCGTGTCGATCGACGGCGACGCGCTCGCGATCGAGCGCCGCTACAACGATGCGTATGCGTCCGACGTGCTCGCGGCGATCCGCGAAGCGCGGCGCGAGACGCTGGACCTCGTGTCGCGCCTCACGCCCGAACAGTTCGCGCGCACCGGGGAATTCGACGGCTACGGGGCGCTGACCGTGCGCGGGCTCGTCCACTACCTGTGCAGCCACGACCAGCAGCACCTGGCCGGCATGCAGTGGCTGCTCGGCAAGATCGACGCGACGCTGTACGCGCGCTGAGCCGGCGCCGGCCTCGGCATCGGCGCCCATCAATCGAGGGCGGATCCGGCGCGGTTGTCGGTGCGGCAGGCTGCACTGCCGCGCTTCGATTGGATCGTTTTTCTGGATAATCCATCCAGCGTTGCCCGGCTGACCGGCGCGTCGCGCGTGCCTACACTCCAAGCTTCGTTCAACGAGAAAGGGAGTCAACCGTGGCAACTCATACGCTCGCAGACAAGGTCGTCCTGATCGCAGGCGGCGCAAAGAATCTCGGCGGCCTGATCGCGCGGGATCTGGCGAGCCACGGTGCGAAGGCCGTGGCGATTCACTACAACAGCGCCGCGTCGCAGGCGCAGGCCGAGGAGACGGCCGCCGCGGTGCGTGCGGCCGGCGCGGAAGCGGCTACGTTCCAGGGCGACCTGACGACGGCCGCCGCGGTCGAGAAGCTGTTCGACGACGCGAAGCAGCGCTTCGGCAAGATCGACATCGCGATCAACACGGTCGGCAAGGTGCTGAAGAAGCCGTTCACCGAGATCAGCGAGGCCGAGTACGACGAGATGTTCGCGGTCAACAGCAAGTCGGCGTTCTTCTTCATCAAGGAAGCAGGGCGGCACCTCGAGGATCACGGCAAGCTCGTCACGCTCGTGACGTCGCTGCTCGGCGCGTTCACGCCGTTCTATGCGGCGTACGAAGGGTCGAAGGCGCCGGTCGAGCATTTCACGCGCGCAGCGTCGAAGGAGTACGGGGCGCGCGGGATCTCGGTGACGGCCGTCGGGCCGGGCCCGATGGACACGCCGTTCTTCTACCCGGCCGAGGGCGCCGATGCGGTCGCGTATCACAAGACGGCGGCCGCGCTGTCGCCGTTCAGCAAGACGGGCCTGACCGACATCGAGGACGTCGTGCCGTTCATCCGCCATCTCGTCACCGACGGCTGGTGGATCACGGGCCAGACGATCCTGATCAACGGCGGCTACACGACCAAGTAACCGGCCCGGCAACGGGCCGCGCGGCGCACCGCAATGGCGCGTTTGCGTGGACAATGGACGGGCGCGCGGCCTCGCGGCTGCGTGCCCGTTTTCTCTGTGCCGCCGGACCTTGTCGCGACGCGCGACGGCTGGCGGCGGCGTTCGTCCGAACCTACGTTCCCTGCCGATGGACAAGCTGGATCAGGTCAGAATTTTCCTGCAGGTTGCCGAGATGGGCAGCTTCATCAAGGCCGCGCATGCGCTCGACGTGCCGCGCGCGACCGTGTCGGCGGCCGTCCAGCAACTGGAGACGGGGCTCGGCACGCGCCTCTTGCACCGCACGACACGCCAGGTGCAACTGACCGCCGACGGCGCGCTGCTGCTCGAACGCGGCCGGCGCCTGCTCGCGGAGGCCGACGAACTCGACCGCCTGTTCCGCCGCCGCGACCGCGACGTGATCGGCCGGCTGAACGTCGACGTGCCGAGCCGGATCGCGCGCCGCATGGTGGCGCCCGCGCTGCCGTCGCTGTTTCACCGTTATCCGAAGCTGCAACTGTCGCTCGGCTCGACCGATCGTTCGATCGACCTGGTGCAGGAGGGCGTCGACTGCGCGATCCGCGTCGGGCGGCTTGCCGACAGCAGCCTCGTCGTGCGGCCGCTCGGGCAGTTCACGCTGATCAACTGCGCGAGCCCCGACTACCTGCGCGAATGCGGCGTGCCCGAGCATCCGGATGCGCTCGCGCACGGACACTGGGCGATCGGCTATGCGTCGCCGACGACCGGGCGCGAACTCGACTGGGAATACTGCACGGACGGCCAGCGGCACACGCTCATGCTGCCGAGCCGGGTGATCGTCAACAATGCCGAAACCTATATCGCCAGCTGCATCGCCGGGATGGGGCTGATCCAGATTCCGCGCTTCGACGTCCAGCATCTGCTCGACAGCGGCGCACTCGTCGACGTGATGCCCGGCCACCGCGCCGCACCGATGGACGTGTCGGCCGTGTACCCGCACCGGCGCCATCGTTCGCGCCGGCTCAATGCCTTCGTCGAATGGTTCGGGGAACTGATGGCGAGCGCGCTGACGCATGGCGGGGAGGGGGCGGAGGGCGACTGACCGGCACGGCCGGATCGCGTCACGTGCCGTCGTGCCTGTTTCAGCCGGGCAGCGCCGCGAACTGCCGGCTGCGGCCGGTTTCCCGCACCGCATCGATCAACGCCGCGCCGGCGCCGTCCGGTTTCGCCGCGAACGCGTAGAAACGCGCGGCCGGCAGCGCCGGCAGGCCGTCCTGCGGGCCGCATTCGCGCAGGCCGTCGCGCAGCTGGCTGCGCGCCAGCGCGGTGACCGCGAAGCCCGCGAGCGCGGCCGACACGCAGCCGGCCATGCTGCTGCTCTCGAACAGCACGCGAAACGGCCGCAACGCAGCGGCGAGCGCCGCGACGGCGGCTTCGCGATAGACGCATGGCTGCGGAAACAGCGCGAGCGGCACGTCGCCGCCGGCGTCGAGCGTGCGATCCGACGCGAACGCCCACACGAGCGGTTCTTCCCACAGCAGTTCGCCCGGCGTGTCGACCTGCCGGCACTGCTTGCCGAACACGACGTCGAGCCGGCCGAGCGTCTGCTCGCGCAGCAGCGACGCGGTGATCCCGACCTTCAGCTCGATCGACGTGCGCGGGTGGCGGTCGCGGAACGTGCGCAGCACGTGCGGCAGCCACGCACCCGCAAAATCCTCCGATGCGCCGACCCGCAGCGGGCCGTGCGCCGGCGCGCCGCGCAGCCTTGCGCGCACTTCGCGCTCCATGTCGACGATGTTGCGTGCGTACGCGTACAGCGTGTCGCCGGCCGGCGTGAGCGCGATGCGACGGGTGGTGCGCGCGAGCAGCACCGTGCCGGCTGCCTGTTCGAGCCGCTTGATATGGCCGCTGACGGCGGACGGCGTCAGCGCGAGCCGTTCCGCGGCCGGCGCGAACCCGCGGCTGTCGACGACTTCGAGGAAGGTGCGCAGCAGCGTGATGTCGAGCGAGGTCGATGCGGGATCGGTCAGCGGTTCCATGGATCAATTCAACGCGATACTCGAAGAATTAACGATGATACTCCGTGAATCGTGATGAAAGGCCGGCCTACCATCGTGCACTCGGATCCACCCAACGGAGTGCACGATGACGACCTATGCGCATGCGACGACCGCGTCGCTCGACGTTGCCTATCTCGAATGGAACCCGCGCGGCGAGCGCGTGGCCGTGCTGCTGCACGGCTGGCCGGACAGCCCGGTCGGCTGGGACGCGGTGGCGGCAAGGCTCGCCACGCACGGCTACCGCGTGCTCGCGCCCGCGCTGCGCGGATTTGCGCCGACCCGCTTTCGCGACGCATCCGTGCCGCGCAGCGGCCAGCTCGCGGCGCTCGGGCGCGACCTGCTCGACTTCGTCGATGCGCTCGGCATCGAGCGGCCCATGCTGGTCGGGCACGACTGGGGGGCGCGGGCGGCCGCGAACGCGTGCGGGCTGCGCGATGGCGCCGCATCGCATCTCGTGATGCTGTCGGTCGGGTACGGCACCAACGACCCGGGGCAGCCGCTGTCGCTGCAGCAGGCGCGCAACTACTGGTATCACTGGTTCATGGCGACGCCGCGCGGCGAGCAGGCGTTGCGCGACGATCGCCGCGCGTTTGCCCGCCTGATGTGGGACACGTGGTCGCCGCCGGGCTGGTATCGCGACAGCGATTTCGACGCGGCCGCCGCCGCGTTCGACGGGCCCGACTGGATCGACGTCGTGCTGCATTCGTACCGGCATCGATGGGGATTCGCACCGGGCACGCCGGCCTATGCCGACGACGATGCGCGGCTGAATCCCGCGCCGGTGCTGGCGCTGCCGACGCTCGTGCTGCACGGCGGCGCGGATACCTGCAATCATCCGGACAGCTCGGCCGGGCGCGAGCGGTTCTTTGCGGGGCGCTACGCGCGGCAGGTGCTGGACGGTGTCGGCCACTTTCCGCAGCGCGAGGCGCCGGCGGCAATCGCCGACGCGATCCTCGGGTTCTGCGAGCCAGGCTGAGGCGCGCCGGCGTGACCGGCGCACGGTGGATCAGCCGCCGACGCGGGCCGCGAGCAGGTCGGCGAGGCCGATGTTCCTGAACATTTCGCGGCGAATGCGATCGCCGACGCGGAACACCTCCTCCGCGCCGTCCTGAGACGGATCGACGAACACGCGGTACGGGCGCTTGCCAGCCGGGGCGGCGACGATGTCGGCAATGGCTGTCGCGACGGTGCCCGCATCGGCGTCCGCGGGTTCGAGCGCGGCGAGGCCTTGAAGCGCCTGTTCGGCGACGCCGGCATAGGGGCCGTCGACGTAGGCGGCCTGAATGGCCGCATCGGCCGGTTTGCCCGCATGGGCGAAGTGATTCGTGCCCTGTGTGAAGGCGCCCGGCACGACGATCGACGTCTCGATCCCCCAGCGGGCCAGTTCGGCCGCATAGGACACCGCGAGCGAATCCATCGCGGCCTTCGCGGCGAAGTAGGGCGCGAGGAACGGCGGCGTACCGCCGCGCGCGGACGACGACGACACCCAGACGAGCAGGCCGCGCCCCTGGCGCCGCAGGTGCGGCAGCGCCGCGCGGTTGACGCGCTGGGTCGACACGACGTTGATGTCGTAGAGCTCGCCGATCTGCTCGGGCGTGAACGCTTCGGCCGGGCCGAACACCATGTGGCCGGCGTTGTGGACGAGGACGTCGAGGCGGCCGTTGTCCGCGATCACGCGATCGATGGCGGCAGTGACGGACGCGTCGTCGCCGACGTCGAGCTCGACGGTGCGCAGGTCGACGCCGTGTTTCCGCGCGTAGGCGGCGATGGCGGCGACGCGCGGCGCGTTGCGGCCGGTGCTTTCGCGCATCGACGCGTAGACGGTATGGCCGGCGCGGGCGAGCGCCTGGGCCGTCAGCAGGCCGAAGCCGCTGGACGCGCCCGTGACGAGAATGACTTCCTTCATGATCGATCTCCGGTAAGCGGTGGGCGTGGCAGGCGGCCGGTCAGCACATGCCGCCGTTGGCGCGCAGCACCTGGCCGTTGACCCACGCGCCGTCGGGGCCGGCGAGGAACGCGACGACGCTGGCGATGTCGGCGGGCTGGCCGAGCCGCTCCAGCGGGTTCATCTTCGCCATCCGGTCGACGAGTTCGGCGCTCTTGCCCTGCAGGAACAGCTCGGTCGCGACCGGCCCCGGCGCGACGGCGTTCACGCTGATGCCGCGGCCGCGCATCTCCTGCGCGAGCACCTGCGTCATGCCCTCGACGGCGGCCTTGGTCGCGATGTACACCCCGTAGGTCGGCAGGCGCATGCCGATCACGCTCGAGGTCAGGTTGACGATGCGCCCGCCGTCGCGCACGCGCTTCGCCGCCTCGCGGCTGACGTTGAACGCGCCCTTCAGGTTGATCGCGACGGTCTGGTCGAATGCCGCGTCGTCGAACTCGGCGAGGGGCGCGAGCTTCATCACGCCCGCGCTGTTGACCACGACGTCGATCCGGCCGAATGCCTGCTCGGCCGTGTCGAACAGCGCGGCCACCGCGGCCGGATCGGCGACGTCCGCCTGCACCGCGACGGCCGTGCCGCCGCCGGCGGCGATCGCGTCGACCACGTCCTGCGCGGGGCCGGCACCGCCCGCATAGTTCACGACGACCCTGAAACCGTCGCGGGCGAGGCGGCGGGCGATCTCCGCACCGATGCCGCGCGACGAGCCCGTGACGAGGGCGACCTGTTCCGATGTGCTCATGTCCTGCTCCTTGATTCGTGAGTGCCGTGCGTTCCGGCGACAGGACTAATGTAGGCTCCCTCGATCAATAAAAATAATGAATAATGATCAGATCAAGAATGACTGAAAGTACGTCTAATGGCATTCGACAGCAGGCTTTTGAGCGGGATCGGCGTGCTCTCGGCGGTGATCGAGGCCGGCACCTTCGCGCGCGCCGGCGAGGCGATGGGGCTGACGCAGCCGGCGGTGAGCCGTGCCGTCGCCCGGCTGGAAGAGCGCGTCGGCATCCGGATCTTCAACCGCACGGCCCGTGCGATCACGCTGACCGACGAAGGGCGGCGTTTCTATGAAGCGGTCGCGCCGCTGCTGGCCGGCATCGAGGACGCGGCGATCGACGCCGGCCAGTCGAAGGCGCGTGTCAGGGGGCGGCTGCGCGTCAACGTCGACGCGACTTTCGGCCACTACGTGCTGGCGCCGAAGATGGCCGAGTTTCTCGACCGCTTTCCCGACCTGTCCGTCGAGATCAGCGTGCGCGACCGGATGGGCGACCTCGTCGCCGACGGGTTCGACGTGGCGGTGCGGTTCGGCATTCCGGAACCATCTTCATACCGTGCGCGGCTGCTGCTGGAAACGCGCGTGTTGACCTGCGCGTCGGCGGCCTATGTCGCGCGCCACGGCGAACCGCGGCACCCGCGGGATCTCGCGAGCGGGCATCGCTGCGTGCTGATCCGCGACCCGGTGACGGGGCGGCCGTTCGAATGGGAATTTCATCGCGGCAAGGAGGTGATGCCGTTCGATGCCGCCGGCCGGCTGATGGTCAACGATACGGGCATGCTGCTCGGCGCGTGCCTGGGCGGCGCGGGGATTGCCCAGCTGCTGGAACTCTATGCGCGCGACATCCTTACCGACGGGCGGCTGGTGCTGCTGCTGCCGGAATGGGCGGACGAGACGTTTCCGCTCTACGCGTATCACCACGCGTCCAACCTCGTTTCCGCGAAGGTGCGCGTGTTTCTCGACTTCGTGCGGGCGTTGATGGTTTGAGCCTGAGCTCGGCTCGACGTGCCGACGGCGGCCCTGGCGTCCATTCATTCGGTGCGATGCGGAATGCTGTCCGGGAACGGGTAGGGCGCGTGCGGGCCCGGCCAGTCAGGCACCGGCGGCGCGGTCAGTACATCGCAGCCGGCCAGCATGAGCGACAGCACCGCGGCGAGCGCGCGGCGGCAGAGCGGAGATGAAATCGGGCGCATGAACATGGCGTGCCTCCGTGCCGCGCATCCTCATGCCGCTTGGACTGTTGCGCGGGGCGCGCGTTGCGGCGCCGGCGGCAAAAACAAAAAACCCGCGAAGCGGCGAGCTTGCGCGGGTTTCGGGAGGCGCAGCGCTTCACGCTGCGAGAATGCTGGTGCCCAGGGCCGGAATCGAACCGGCACGCCTTGCGGCGGGGGATTTTGAGTCCCCTGCGTCTACCAATTTCACCACCTGGGCTTGATCCTGGCCGCGCATGCGATGGTGCGCGGCGAAACGCGGATTATGTCCGAAATCCCGCCGCCGGGCAAGCTGCCCGGTTGCGGGCCACCCAAGTCACTGACTGAGGTAGACGAACCGGCCCTGCTTGACGATCCCCATCACGCTCGCGCGCTGGTCGAGTCCCACATGATCCTTGTCGCTCGTGTTGACGACACCGTTCGGCACGACGAGCTCGTGCGCATGTTCCAGCTCGCGCCGCAGCGCCGCGCGGAACGCGGGCGTGCCCGGCTGCGCGACCTTCAGCGCGCGGCCGACCGCGTCGGCGAGCCGCGGGTAGACACCCGCCGCGTCGCCCGCGAACTGCGTGACCGTGCCGGCGCCGTACTTCGCTTCGTACGCGTCGACGAACGCGAGCGCGGCCTTGCGGGCCGGATGATCGGCCGGCAGCGTGCGCGCGACGACCACCGGCTGGGTCGGGAACAGCGTCCCGTCGACATCCTTGCCGCCCAGCTTGATGAATTCCGGTGTCGCGATCCCGTGGGTCTGGTAGACCGGGCCCTGGTAGCCGCGCTCGATCAGCGTGCGCTGCGGCAGCACGGCCGGCGTGCCCGAGCCCGCGATCAGGATCGCGTCGGGTTTCGCCGCGATCAGCTTCAATGCCTGGCCCGTGACGCTCGCGTCGGTGCGGTTGAAGCGCTCGGTCGCGATGACGCGGATCTTGCGCAGGTCCGCGAAGCGCGTGAACTCGTTCAGCCAGCTGTCACCGTAGCTGTCGGCGAAGCCGATGAAGCCGACCGTCTTCACGCCGTGGTTCGCCATATGGCGCGTCATCACGTCGGCCATCGCGCGGTCGCTCTGCGCCATCTTGAACGCCCAGGTCCGCGCGCCTTCCTGCGGCTCGACGATCGCGCCGGAGCCGACCAGCGTGATCATCGGCGTCTGCCCGGCGGCCACCGCATCGAGGGCCGCGAGTGCGGCCGGCGTGATGTTCGGCCCGACCACCACGTCGACGTGATCCTCGTCGACCAGCTTGCGGATGTTGCGCACCGCGGTGCCCGGGTCGGATGCATCGTCGAGCACGGTCACCTGCACGGGTTGCCCGGCGATCGTCTTCGGCCACATCAGGATCGCGTTCTTGCTCGTGATGCCGATCGCGGCCGCCGGGCCGGTCGACGACAGGTCGACGCCGACCTTCAGGTCGGCATGCGCGGCGGCGCAGGCCAGTACGAGGGCGGCGCCGGCAGCGCGGCGCAACAGGGCGGGAAGCGTCATGCGGAATTCTCCGTCGGACAGCAAAAAGGGGCGCGATGTGCGCCCCCGTGGTTATACACGCCGCTCAGAGTTCGTACGATTCGGATTCGCCCTTGAGCGCCTGCTCGATCAGCTTGCGGTTCAGCGTCGGCGACAGCAGTTCGACCAGCGTATACACATAGCTGCGCAGGTAGGCGCCCTGCTTGAGCGCGACGCGCGTCACGTTGCTGCCGAACAGGTGGCCGACCGGGATCAGCCGCAGGCTGCGGTCACGCTCGGGATTGAACGCGATGTCGGCCATGATGCCGACGCCGAGGCCGAGTTCGACGTAGGTCTTGATCACGTCGGCGTCGATCGCCTCGAGCACGATGTCCGGCGACAGCCCGCGCAGCGCGAACGCATGGTTGATCTTCTTGCGGCCCGCGAACGCATCGTCGTACGTGATCAGCGGGTACTGCGCGAGATCGTCGAGGGTGACCGGCTTGCGTTCGAGCAGCGGGTGGTCGGCCGGCACGACGGCCGCGTGGTGCCACTGGAAGCAGGGCAGCGACACGAGTTCTTTATAGTCAGAGATCGCCTCGGTGGCGATCGCGAGATCGGCCTGGTCGTGGATCACCATCTCGGCCACCTGCGTCGGGCTGCCCTGCAGGATCGACAGGTGCACCTTCGGGAAGCGCTTCTTGAACTCGGCGATCGCGGCCGGCAGCGAGTAGCGGGCCTGCGTATGGGTCGCGGCGATGGTCAGGTTGCCCTGATCCTGGGCCGCATAATCTTTTCCGACCCTTTTAAGGCTTTCAACCTCCTGGAGAATCCGCTCGACCGACGCGAGGATGATCCGGCCCGGCTCGGTGAGCGAGCGCACGCGCTTGCCGTGCCGCGTGAAGATCTCCACACCCAGCTCGTCCTCGAGCTCGATGATCGCCTTCGATACCCCCGGTTGCGACGTGTAGAGCGCCTTGGCGGCCTCGGTGAGATTGAAATTCTGCCGGACGGCCTCGCGCACGAAGCGAAATTGGTGCAGGTTCATTTATAACCCTTCCGCATATCAACAGAATTTTTTAGTCGTTTGAAATATAAGGCGAGTTTATTACGATTCACCGGAGTTTTTCAAATATGGATATCTGTTTTCGTCATTAGCAATCCAGCCGGGCAGCGGAAGGCCGGCGATAGCGGCGGAACGGAGATTCGGGCGCGACGTGGCTAGGACGTCGCGCGGTCACCACGAAAACCCTGGGGTCCCCGAATGTATCAGTACGACCAATACGACCAGACGATCGTCGACGAGCGTGTCGCGCAGTACCGCGATCAGGTGCGCCGCCGGCTGTCGGGCGAGTTGAGCGAAGAAGAGTTCCGTCCGCTGCGCCTGCAGAACGGCCTGTACATGCAGCGCCACGCGTACATGCACCGCATCGCGATTCCGTACGGCAACCTGCGCAGCGATCAGCTCCGGATGCTGGCGCGCATCGCCCGCGAACACGACCGCGGCTACGGTCACTTCTCGACCCGCTCGAACATCCAGTTCAACTGGATCAAGCTGGAAGAAACGCCCGAGATCCTCGCGAAGCTCGCGTCGGTGCAGATGCACGGCATCCAGACGTCGGGCAACTGCATCCGCAACATCACGGCCGACCAGTTCGCCGGTGTCGCGCAGGACGAAGAGATCGATCCGCGTCCGTGGTCGGAAATCCTGCGCCAGTGGTCGACGTTCCATCCCGAATTCGCATGGCTGCCGCGCAAGTTCAAGATCGCGGTGTCGGGCTCGAAGGATGACCGTGCGGCCGTGCAGATCCACGACCTCGGCGTGTACCTGAAGAAGAACGCGCAGGGCGAAGTGGTCGCGAGCATCCTCGCGGGCGGCGGCCTCGGCCGTACGCCGATCATCGGCGCGGTGATCAAGGAAGACCTGCCGTGGCAGCACCTGCTCACCTATTGCGAAGCCGTGCTGCGCGTGTACAACCGTTACGGCCGCCGCGACAACCTGTACAAGGCGCGCATCAAGATCCTCGTGAAGGCGCTGTCGCCCGCGAAGTTCGCGCAGCAGGTCGAGGAAGAGTGGCAGCACCTGAAGGACGGCCCGTCGACGCTCACGCAGGCGGAAGTGGACCGCGTGTCGCAGTACTTCCAGCCGCCCGTCTACGAGAAGCTGGCCGACACCGACGCGTCGTTCGAACAGCACCTGCTCGAGAACAAGGCGTTCGCGCGCTGGGTCGAGCGTAACGTTGCCCCGCACAAGGTGGCCGGCTATGCCGCCGTCACGCTGTCGCTGAAGGATCACCGTATCGCGCCGGGTGACGCGACCGACCAGCAGATGGATCTGGTGGCCGACTGGGCCGACGCTTACTCGTTCGGCGAGCTGCGCGTGTCGCACGAGCAGAACCTGATTCTCGCGAACGTGAAGAAGCGCGACCTGTTCGCCCTGTGGGAAAAGGCGAAGGCAGCCGGTTTCGCGACGCCGAACATCGGCCTGCTGACCGACATCATCGCGTGCCCGGGCGGCGACTTCTGCTCGCTCGCGAACGCAAAGTCGATCCCGATCGCGCTGGCGATCCAGCAGCGTTTCGACGATCTCGACTATGTGTACGACCTCGGCGACCTGTCGCTGAACATTTCCGGTTGCATGAACTCGTGCGGTCACCATCACGTCGGCAACATCGGCATCCTCGGCGTCGACAAGGACGGCGCCGAGTGGTACCAGGTGTCGCTCGGCGGCGAGCAGGGCACGGGCCGGAACGGCGCGCGCCTCGGCCGCGTGATCGGGCCGTCGTTCTCGGCGGAGGAAGTGCCCGGCGTGATCGCGAAGCTGATCGACACGTTCGTCGAGTCGCGCGTCGACGGCGAGCGCTTCGTCGACACGTACGATCGCATCGGCATCGCGCCGTTCAAGGAGCGCGTGTATGCGGCGCGCCAGGCAGTGAACGCGTAACCAACCGGGTAGAAGGAATTAGCAGATGGCTTCGATTATCAAGAACCGCGCAGTGATCGACGATGCATGGCAGGTCGTGCGCGCGGCGGAAGACGGTGCACTGCCCGCGGTCGACGCGTTGCCGGCCGGCAAGGTGCTGGTGCCGTTCGCATTGTGGCAGGTCGAGCGCGCGGCGCTCGTTGCCGCGAAGACGAAGGACGAGCTCGGCGTGTGGCTCGCACCGGACAGCGAGCCGGCCGATCTCGTGGCCGATTTCGGCGCGATTTCGCTGATCGCGGTCGACTTCCCGCGCTTCGCGGACGGCCGCGGCTACAGCATCGCGCGTCTGCTGCGCGAGCGCCACGGCTGGACGGGCGAGCTGCGCGCGATCGGCGACGTGCTGCGCGACCAGCTGCTGTACATGTCGCGTTGCGGCTTCGATGCGTACGCGGTGCGCGCCGACAAGGACATCCACGACGCGCTGAATGCGTTCACGGAATTCACGCAGCGTTACCAGGGCGCGTTCGACCAGCCCGAACCGCTGTTCCGCCGCCGCGGCGCGTCGGCAGACGTAGCGACGCCCGACGCGAAGGTGGGCGCATGAGCACCGCGACCGCCACCGCGCTGACGCCGGAACTCGCCGCGAAGGTCGAGCGCCTCGACGCGCTGCTCGCGCAGATCGGGGCCCGTCACGAGAAGGTGAAGTTCGCGAGCAGCCTCGCGGCGGAAGACATGCTGCTGACGCATGCGATCCTGTCGAAGGGCGTGCGGATCGGCATCTTCTCGCTGAACACGGGCCGCCTGCACGCGGAAACGCTCGGCATGATCGACCGCGTGCGCGAGCGCTACGGCTACGAGATCGAGCAGTTCCATCCGCAGCAGGACGCGGTCGACCAGTACGTCGCCGAGCACGGCCTGAACGCGTTCTACGAGAGTGTCGAGCTGCGCAAGTCGTGCTGCCACATCCGCAAGGTCGAGCCGCTGAATCGTGCGCTCGCGGACGTCGGCGCATGGGTCACGGGCCAGCGCCGCGAGCAGTCGGTCACGCGTGCCGAACTGCATGAGGAAGAGCAGGACGAAGCGCGCGGGATCGCGAAGTACAACCCGCTCGCCGACTGGACGGAAAGCGACGTGTGGGCGTACCTTAAGGCGTTTGACGTGCCGGTCAACCCGCTGCATGCGCGCGGCTACCCGAGCATCGGCTGCGAGCCGTGTACGCGGGCGATCCGTCCCGGCGAGGACAGCCGCGCGGGCCGCTGGTGGTGGGAGTCGCGCGATACGAAGGAATGCGGCTTGCACATCACGACGATCACGCCGATTCCCGCGGACGCCGTTGCCGGCGCCACGCACTGAAAGCCTGACAAGAAACTGAATATTGCGCCGCCTGCGACAGCGGGCGGCACGAACCCAGAAGAGAAGGACTGAAATCATGAGCACGACGCTCGAGCAATCCGCCTTTGCCCCGCCCGCCGGTGCCGACAACCGCATGGGCCACCTCGACTGGCTCGAAGCCGAGTCGATCCACATCCTGCGCGAACTGGTCGCCGAATGCAGCAAGCCGGCGCTGTTGTTCTCGGGCGGCAAGGATTCGGTCGTCGTGCTGCATCTGGCGTTGAAGGCATTCGGCCTCGGCGCGAACCGCAAGACGACGTTGCCGTTCCCGCTCGTGCACATCGATACGGGCCACAACTACGAAGAAGTGATCGACTTCCGCGATCGCCGCGCGCAAGAACTCGGCGCCGAGCTGGTCGTCGGCCACGTCGAGGATTCGATCAAGCGCGGCACGGTCGTGCTGCGCCGCGAAACTGATTCGCGCAATGCCGCGCAGGCCGTCACGCTGCTCGAGACGATCGAGCAGCACGGCTACACGGCGCTGATCGGCGGCGCGCGCCGCGACGAAGAGAAGGCGCGTGCGAAGGAACGCATCTTCTCGTTCCGCGACGAATTCGGCCAGTGGGATCCGAAGGCGCAGCGCCCGGAACTGTGGAGCCTGTACAACGCCCGCCTGCACAAGGGCGAGCACCTGCGCGTGTTCCCGATCTCGAACTGGACCGAGCTCGACGTGTGGCAGTACATCGCGCGCGAGAACCTCGAACTGCCGTCGATCTATTACGCGCACCAGCGCGAGATCGTGCGCCGCAACGGGCTGCTCGTGCCCGTCACGCCGCTCACGCCGATGCGTGACGGCGAGACGAGCGAGCTCGCGCAGGTGCGCTTCCGCACGGTCGGCGACATTTCCTGCACGTGCCCGGTCGAGAGCGACGCGGACGACGTCGAGAAGATCATCGCCGAGACGGCGGTGACCGAGATCACCGAGCGCGGCGCGACCCGGATGGACGACCAGGCCTCCGAAGCCGCGATGGAACAGCGCAAGAAGCAAGGTTATTTCTGAAGCACACGAGGACATTCACATCATGAGCATCATCGAGAACACCGAAGACCTCGGCGTGCTGCGCTTCATTACCGCAGGCAGCGTCGACGACGGCAAGAGCACGCTGATCGGCCGCCTGCTGTACGACAGCAAGGCCGTGCTGTCCGACCAGCTGTCCGCGCTGTCGCGTGCGAAGAACAAGCGCACGGTCGGCGACGAGCTCGACCTCGCGCTGCTGACCGACGGCCTCGAAGCCGAGCGCGAACAGGGCATCACGATCGACGTCGCGTACCGCTACTTCGCGACCGCGAAGCGCAAGTTCATCATCGCCGATACGCCGGGCCACGAGCAGTACACGCGCAACATGGTGACGGGCGCATCGACCGCGCACGCGGCGATCGTGTTGATCGACGCGACGCGCATCACGGTCGAGAACGGTGTCGTGCAACTCCTGCCGCAGACCAAGCGCCACAGCGCGATCGTCAAGCTGCTCGCGCTGCAGCACGTGATCGTCGCGATCAACAAGATGGACCTCATCGACTACAGCGAAGCACGCTTCAACGAGATCCGCGACGCATACGTCGCGCTCGCGAAGCAGCTCGGCCTGAGCGACGTGCGCTTCGTGCCGGTGTCGGCGCTGAAGGGCGACAACATCGTCGGCGCGAGCGAGCGCATGCCGTGGTACGCGGGCGAACCGCTGCTCGACGTGCTCGAATCGCTGCCGGTCGAGACGCAGGCGCATGACGCGCTGCGCTTCCCGGTGCAGTGGGTCGCACGCCAGGACGGCAGCTCGGCCGACGATTTCCGCGGCTACATGGGCCGTATCGAGTCGGGCGAAGTGAAGGTGGGCGACGAGATCGTCGTGCTGCCGTCGAACCGCACGGCGACGATCGCGGAGATCGTCGCGCCGGTGCCGGGCGGCACCGCGTCCGTGCCGCACGCGTTCGCGGGCCAGACCGTGACGATCCGTCTCGCGGAAGACGTCGACGTGTCGCGCGGCGACATGTTCGTCACGTCCGGCGAGCCGGTCGAACCGGCGAAGAAGCTCGAAGCCGATCTGTGCTGGTTCGACGAGACGCCGCTGTCGCCGCAGCGCAAGTACCTGCTGAAGCAGACCACCAGCACGGTGTTCGCGAAGATCGGCGGCGTCAAGCAGGTGCTCGACGTGCACACGCTGTCGCACGCGACCGACCGTCACGATCTGAAGATGAACGACATCGGCCGCGTCGCGCTGACGCTGCAGAAGCCGATCGTGTGCGACACGTACGACGCGCATCCGGGTACCGGTGCGTTCGTGCTGATCGACGAGGCGACGCATCACACGGTCGCCGCAGGGATGATCCGGGCGTTCTCGGCATGACCGGGCAACCGCGCCGCTTCGCGGCGGCGCGGGCCGGAGCCGACGCCCGCTGGAAGGCGAAGCGACAAACATGGGCAAGGTGTATCTGATCGGAGCAGGGCCGGGCGCGGCCGACCTCATCACGGTGCGCGGCGCGCGGCTGCTCGAGCAGGCGGACGTCGTGCTGCACGACGCGCTCGTCGAGCCCGCGATGCTCGACTACGCGCCGCATGCGCGCCGGATTGCCGTCGGCAAGCGCTGCGGGCAGCGCTCGACCGCGCAGCACTTCATCAACAAGCAGATCGTCGATGCGGCACGCGAGCATGCGTGCGTCGTGCGGCTGAAGGGTGGCGACCCGATGCTGTTCGGTCGCGCCGAAGAGGAGATGCGCGCGCTGGAAGCGGCCGGCATCGACTACGAGGTCGTGCCGGGCATCACCGCGGCGCTGGCCGGGGCGGCGACGCTGAAGCGTTCGCTGACGTTGCGCGGCGTGTCGCGCAGCGTCGCGTTCGCGACGCACAGCCGCGCGCCGGGCAGCGACGAGATTCGCGAAGCCGCGCGCGCCGATTCGATGGTCTATTACATGGGCCGCGACAGCGCGCCCGGCATCGCGCAGGAGCTGATCGACGCGGGCCGTGCGCCGGCGACGGCCGTGGCGATCGTCGAGGCGTGCAGCACCGCGCGCGAACGTACGCTGACGCTGACGCTCGCGCAGATGGCGGCGGGCGACGCGCAGGCGTGGCTCGATCCCGCGGAACCGAGCCTGCTGATGATCGGCGATGCGTTCGCCGAGCGCGCCGGGCAGGCGAAAGTGGGCGATGTGCTGCGAAATGCGGCCTGAGCGGAATCCGGCTGGAGTTCCAAACGAAAAAAGCGCTGGCGGAAGCCGGCGCTTTTTCTTTGTGGGCCGTGACGGCGTGATTTACGCGTCGTCGCCGATCTGGTCGATGCAGTAGCGCGCGATCGCGTCGAGCACGCCGTCGTCTTCGCCGACGGCCGTCGCGCAGCGGATCTCGACACCCGGATGCACGGCGCGGCATGCGTCGACGAGCTGCGGCAGGTCGCGGCGGACATGGCCGCCCTGGCCGAAGAACACGGGCACCACGGTGATGTGCGTGCAGCCGGCCGCGACCTGCTCGGCGACCGCGTCGCCGAGCGACGGCGTCATCAGCTCGAGGAACGCGAGCGACACGTGTGCGGCGGGGGAGGGGGCGCCGCGCAGCCGCGCGGCGAGCCGTTCGAACGGCTCGGCCCAGCGCGGGTCACGCGCGCCGTGGCCGAACAGGACGATGCCATGCGAGCTCATGTCGAAACCTCCGTCGTGACGCGGCGCTCAGTGCCGGTCGACCCACTTGAGCGCGAACAGGCCGAGCGCGAGATAGATCAGGCCCGGCGTCGCCGCGGTGAGCGGCGCGGGCCACGTGTTCAGCGTGCCGATGTGCGAGAACAGCGTATTGAGAAGCTGGAAGCTCATGCCGAGCATGATGCCGCCGAACACCTTCACGCCGACCACGCCCGCACGCGTGTGCAGGTACGCGAACGGCAGCGACAGCACGAGCATCACGAACACTGCGAACGGATACAGCAGCTTGCGCCACAGCGCGATGTCGTAGCGCTGCGTGTCCTGCTGATTCTCGCGCAAATGCTGGATGTAGCGGAACAGGTTGATGATCGACATGCGGTCCGGCGACACGAGCAGCACCGACAGGATCTGCGGCGTCAGATCCGAGCGCAGCCGGTATTCGGGCAGCGATACCTGCTGTGACCGGTACACGGGGTTCAGCGCATCGGCCGGCTGGCCGCTGATCGGCTTGATCGGCGTCAGCTCGGTTTCGTTGACGCCCTTCAGCAGCCAGTGGCCGGGCGGCTCGTAGCGGCCCGTCTGCGCGATCCGCACGTTGCGCAGCTGGAATTTCGAATCGAATTCGTAGATGCGCACGTTGCTGATCGTCGAGTCGGGCGACAGGCTGCCGACGTTGACGAAGCGCGTGACCTGCTCGCCGTTTTCACGGGCCGCGAGCGTGTCCTTCACCCACACGCCCGACTGGAAGTTCGACGACACCGATGCGCCGAGCGCCTGCAGCCGCACGCGTTCGGACAGCTGGTCGGCGTACGGGCCGACGAATTCGCCGATCAGGTAGGTGATGATCACCAGCGGCACGCCGATCTTCAGCAGCGAGCGCAGCGCCTGGTTGGTCGCGAGGCCCGACACGCGGAAGATCGTGAATTCCGAGTTCGCGGCCATCTGCGCGAACACGTAGATCGCGCTGATCAGCGCGGCGACCGGGATGATTTCGTAGAAGCGCGACGGGGTCTGCAGCGCGACGCGCAGCACCGCGTAGCCGAACTTGTAGTTGCCGTGCCCGACCGAGTTCAGTTCGCTGATCAGGTCGAAGAAGAAGAACAGGCCCGAGAACGCGAACAGGATGAAGACGAACGTGACGTAGATCTGTCGCGCGAAGTACTTTTCATAGAGCCGCATCGATCATGCTCCCGAGCGGCCGAACAGCGCGCGTGTAAACAGCGGACGATTGCGCACGCGCAACCAGAAGATGAACGCGACGATCGCCGCGACGACCAGATGCAGGCCGACGAGACCGACGCCGAACGACATCTTGCCCTGCTCGATCTGCGACTGCACGACGTTCAGCAGGTTCGAGTACGTGAGGTAGATCAGCACGGCCATCACGAGGTTGATCGTGCGGCTGCGGCGCGGGTTCTGGTACGACAGCGGAATGCCGAGCACCATCAGGTTGATCGCGATCAGCGGCAGCCCCGCGCGCCACGCGAATTCCGCGAGGTTGTCGTTCGTCGGGTTGCGCAGCAGGTCCGGCGTCGGCGTGCTGTTGGTGGTCTGCACGTTGGTGACCGGGGTGCTCGTGATCTTCACGCCATAGCGCTCGAACTCCATGATCTTGAAGTTCGGCTGGCCGGGCGTGCCGTCGTAGCGGCGGCCGTCCTCCAGGACGACGAAGCGGCTGCCGTCGCGCGTTTCCGTGTGCCCGGTCTGCGACACGACCACGTTGACCTTGCCGTTCTCGGTCGAGGTCACGAACACGTTCTGCACCTTGCTCTGGTCGGGCGTCATCTTCTCGATGAAGAACACGCGGTGGTTCGAGGCCGATTCGCGGAACTGGCCCGGCGCGAGCAGCGAGATCTCGTCGCGCTGCTGGAAGCGCGCCTTGATCATCTTGCTTTGCTGGTTCGACCACGGCCAGCCGACGAACGCGAAGAAGGCGATCAGCAGGATGATCGGCGTGGCGAACACGCCGATCGGCTTGATGAGGCGCGTGAGGCTCACGCCGGACGCGAGCCACACGACCATTTCGGAGTCCCGGTACCACCGGGTCAGCACGAACAGGATCGACACGAACAGCGTGACGACGAGCATCACGGCGAGGTAGCCGATCACGGTGAGGCCGATCAGCACGAGGACGTCCCGCGGATCGATTTCACCGGACGCGGCGTAGCCGACGATGCGGATCATCATCGTCGTGAGCATGATCGTGAGCAGCACCATGAACACGGCGCCAGCCGTATACGCAAGCTCGCGCTGGAGGGAGCGTTCGAAGATCATTCTTGATGAGAAGAGGGCGGGAGGCTGCGCACGCGTGGTGGAGCGCTCGCGCCGCCACGGGAAAAATAGCGGATAATTGCGGCTTTCATCCTTAGCCCAGATTTTATCCGAGGACAAGCGCGATGGACTTTAGCATAAAAGGCTGTGATTGGAGCAAAGGCGAGGCGAAGGGGTTCCTGACCGGGAAGTCCGACTGCATCGTGCTCGGCATCTTCGAGGCGCAGACCCTGTCGGGCGCGGCGCTCGATATCGACACGGCCACCAAGGGGCTGGTTTCGCGCGTGATCAAGGCCGGCGACATGGACGGCAAGCGCGGCAAGACGCTGTTCCTGCACGAAGTGTCGGGCATCGGCGCGTCGCGCGTGCTGCTGGTCGGCCTCGGCAAGCAGGATGCTTTCAATCAGAAAGCCTATAACGATGCCGTGACGGCCGCATGGCGCGCGCTGCTGGCGACCAAGGTCGTCCAGGTCACGTTCACGCTCGCGCAACTGCCGGTCGACGAGCGCAGCTCCGACTGGGGCGTGCGCGCGGCAATCCTCGCGCTGCGCAACGAGACCTACCGCTTCACGCAGATGAAGAGCAAGCCGGAGCCGGCGTCGCACACGCTCAAGCGCGTCGTGTTCAGCGTCGATCCGTCCGACGAAAAGGCCGCGAAGGTCGCGGTCAAGCAGGCCGTCGCGCTCGCGAACGGGATGGATCTCACCCGCGACCTCGGCAACCTGCCGGGCAACGTCTGCACGCCGACCTACCTCGGCAACACCGCGAAGAAGATCGCGAAGGATTGGGGCCTGAAGGCGGAAGTGCTCGGGCTCAAGCAGATCCAGGCGCTGAAGATGGGCTCGTTCCTGTCGGTCGCGCGCGCGTCGGTCGAGCCGCCGCAGTTCATCGTGCTGCACTACCAGGGCGCCGCCGCGAAGGCCGCGCCGGTCGTGCTGGTCGGCAAGGGCATCACGTTCGACACGGGCGGCATCTCGCTGAAGCCGGGCGAGGGCATGGACGAGATGAAGTACGACATGTGCGGCGCGGGTTCCGTGCTGGGCACGATGCGTGCGGTCGCCGAGATGGGCCTGAAGATCAACGTCGTCGCGATCGTGCCGACCTGCGAGAACATGCCGGGCGGCAACGCGACGAAGCCGGGCGACATCGTCACCAGCATGAAGGGCCTGACGATCGAGGTGCTGAACACCGACGCCGAAGGCCGTCTGATCCTGTGCGACGCGCTCACGTATGCCGAGCGCTTCAAGCCGGCCGCCGTGATCGACGTTGCCACGCTGACGGGCGCGTGCGTGATCGCGCTGGGCGGCCACAACAGCGGCCTGTTCTCGACGGACGACGCGCTCGCGGGCGAACTGCTCGACGCGTCGCGCGAGGCGAACGACCCGGCATGGCGCATGCCGCTCGACGACGAGTACCAGGATCAGCTGAAGTCGAACTTCGCGGATCTCGCGAACATCGGCGGGCGCCCGGCCGGCGCCGTGACGGCCGCGTGCTTCCTGTCGCGCTTCACCGAGAGCTATCCGTGGGCCCACCTCGACATCGCGGGCACCGCATGGAAGGGTGGCGCGGCGAAGGGCGCGACGGGCCGTCCGGTGCCGCTTCTCGCGCAGTTCCTGATCGACCGCGCCGGCCAGTGATGGCGGTGTTGACGACGCTGCGGGTACGCGGGCAATGACGCGGATCGATTTCCACTCGAACGTCGGCGATTCGCTCGCGTACGCGTGCCGGCTGCTGCGCAAGGCCTACCTGGCCGGGCAGCCGGTCGTCGTGCTCGCCGAGCCTGCGCGCCTGCGCGCGCTCGACGAGCGGCTCTGGACGTTCTCGCCGCTCGATTTCATCCCGCATTGCGGTGTCGACAGCGAGCACGCAGCCGGCACGCCGATCGTGCTGGCCGCGGATCTCGACCGCGCGCCGCATCATCACGTGCTGCTGAACCTCGGCGCAGCCGTGCCCGCGCAGTTCGCCCGCTTCGAGCGCCTGCTCGAAGTGGTCGGCAATGCGCCGGACGAGCTGGCCGCGGGCCGCGACCGCTACCGGTTCTACCGCGACCGCGGCTACGCGCTGAACAACTACAAGCAGGGCAGCTAGCCGCAACCGTCAACGGAGTGTTCCCGTGACCGAAGCCGATTCATCCTCGATCCCGACGCTGACCGACGTGCTGGTGCCGGGCAAGCCGGTGCCGGCGCGCTCGCCCGCGCCCGACGCGCCGCAGCCGCCCGCCAGCGCGGCGATTCCGGTGCTCACCGACGTGGTCGCGCCGCACGCCGCAGATGCGGCGCCGGCCGATTCCATCCCAAGTGAACGTGACCCCGATTCCGTCGTGGTCGAATGCGTGCCGACGCCGCACGTGCCGGCGGTCGAACTGCCGGGCGACGTGGCGACGGCTGCCGCGACAGCGATGGGCGAGACCGATGCGCCGGCCGAACCCGGCGCCTCGGAGCACGTGGTCACCGAAGATTCGGCGGCCATGTGCGCGCCGCTGCAATCGTCGCTGGCCGACGCCGATGTGCCGCTACCCGCGTTCGCAGCGGTGGCGCATGAGGCGGTGGGGCACGCGCGTGAAGCGCACCTGCCGGAGGCCGTTGTACCAGTTGCTGCGCGGCAGCCTGAAGCGCAGGCTGCAGCCGGGCTGACGGCGGAAGATGCGCAGCACATCGCCGAGCGCCTGCGCAATCGCCTGACGAACTATCTGACCGGGGAAGGGCGCGACGCGATCGAAGCCCGCTGTCGCGATGCACTGCATGAGCATTCGGCCTGGCTGGTCGGCCAGATCACGCGCGAAGTGGCGCTGGCGCTGGAAACCGAGGTGATGGGCTGGGTCCGCGACGCGGTCGACGAAGAGATCGCACGACGCCGCGCCGGTCATTCCGGCTAAGCAACGGGCGTTTCGCTGAAAAGCGGGGTGCGATTCCAGTAAAGGCCGGTGAAGCTACCGGCGGGGTACTGCGCGGGCGAGGAATCCGGCAGGTCAGCTATTCGGCCCGGGCGTCCGGGTCAGCGCACCGACAGCACCCATTGCGCGAGCGTGTGGGCTTCGCTGTTCGTCAGTTGCGTATTGGCGGGCATCGGCACGCCGCCCCATACGCCGACGCTGCCTTTCACGATCGACTGGGCAAGGTAATCGACGGCGTCGCCGCGCGGCGCATACTTGCCGGCGATGTCTTGGAACGACGGGCCCATCAGCGGCTTGCCGATCGCGTGGCAGGCCATGCAGTTCTTGCGCTGAGCCAGCGCGAGCCCGTCGGCCTGGTCGGCGCGCGCCGCTGCCCCGCTGCCGATCAGCAAGGTGGCGAGCAGGACGCGCAATATCGAATGTTTCATGCGGTTCTCCGCCGGCGGGGACGGCCGGCTACATGGTCCGCGCATTATAGAAGCAAAGGGAAAGCGCGTTTTGCGCGTTCCCCCGGCGGCCATGTTTATCGGGGTCGCATGTCTTGACGTGCCCGGATCAACCGGTGACGGCACCTTTGTTCGCCGGGCGGGCGAGCGCCGCGAATTTCGCGAGCACGCCGCGCGTGTAGCGTGGCGCGGGCTGTTGCCATGCGGCGCGGCGGCGCGCGAGTTCCGCATCATCGACGTTCAGCTGCAGCAGCAGCCGATGCGCGTCGATCGTGATCGAGTCACCCTCTTGCACGAGCGCGATCGTGCCGCCGACGAACGCCTCGGGCGCGACGTGGCCGACCACCATCCCCCAGGTGCCGCCCGAGAAGCGGCCGTCCGTGATGAAGCCGACCGATTCGCCGAGCCCCTTGCCGATGATCGCCGACGTCGGCGCGAGCATTTCCGGCATGCCGGGGCCGCCCTTCGGGCCGAGGTAGCGCAGCACGAGGATGTCGCCGGCGCGAATCCGGTCGCCGAGAATCGCATCCATCGCGCTCTGCTCGTCGTCGAACACGCGTGCCGGGCCCGTGATCACCGGGTTCTTCAGGCCGGTGATCTTCGCGACCGCGCCGTCTTCCGCGAGATTGCCCTTCAGGATGGCGAGGTGGCCTTCCTTGTACAGCGCGCGGTCGATCGGGAAGATCACGTCCTGATCCGCGCGCGGCACGCCCGGCACGTCCTTCAGCTCGTCGGCGAGCGTGCGGCCGGTGATCGTCATGCAGTCGCCGTGCAGCAGCCCCGCGTCGAGCAGGATCTTCAGCACCTGCGGAATCCCGCCGGCCCGGTGCAGGTCGGTCGCGACGTACTTCCCCGACGGCTTCAGGTCGCAGATCACGGGCACGCGCTTGCGGATGCGCTCGAAGTCCTCGATCGTCCAGTCGACCTCGGCCGCGTGCGCGATCGCGAGGTAGTGCAGCACTGCATTGGTCGAGCCGCCCGTCGCCATGATCACCGACACCGCGTTCTCGATCGACTCCTTCGTGATGATGTCGCGCGGCTTCAGGTCGCGCTTCACGGCCTCGACGAGCACACGCGCCGATTCGGCGGCCGAATCGACCTTCTCCTGGTCGGGGTTCGCCATCGTCGACGAGTACAGCAGCGACATCCCGAGCGCCTCGAACGACGAGCTCATCGTGTTCGCGGTGTACATTCCGCCGCATGACCCCGACGTGGGGCAGGCGTTCTGCTCGACACCTTCGAAATCCTCCTGCGACATCCGGCCCGCGGTGAATTCGCCGACCGCCTCGAACGACGACACGATCGTCAGGTCCCGGCCTTTCCAGTTGCCGGGGCGGATCGTGCCGCCATACACGTAGATGCCCGGCACGTTCAGGCGCGCGAGCGCGATCATCCCGCCCGGCATGTTCTTGTCGCAGCCGCCGACCACCACCACGCCGTCCATCCATTGCCCCTGCACGCAGGTCTCGATGCAGTCGGCGATCACCTCGCGCGACACGAGCGAGTACTTCATGCCTTCGGTGCCCATCGACATGCCGTCCGAAATCGTCGGCGTGCCGAAGATCTGCGGGTTCGCATCGGCCGCCTTCACGGCCGCGACGGCCGCGTCCGACAGGCGCTGCAGGCCGGAATTGCACGGCGTGATCGTCGAGTGGCCGTTCGCGATGCCGATCATCGGCTTGTCGAAATCGTCCTTCTGGTAGCCGAGGGCGTAATACATCGAGCGGTTCGGCGAGCGGGCCACGCCTTGCGTGATGTGCTTCGAGCGACGGTTGTAAGCCATGGGGGACTCCATCGTTGTCTGGGCAACGCCGTCGAGCGACGCGCCGGTTCGGATCAATCAAGCATGGAGTGTCCGGATTGTGATGTCCAATATATTATTTGTCGCTTATTAAGTCGTTTTTCGAATGAGAGAGCCATGGCCGATCCGACTCCCGACCTGCGCCAGTGGCGCTATTTCGTGACCGTCGCCGACGAGCGCCATTTCGGCCGCGCGGCCGAACGCCTGTCGATGACGCAGCCGCCGCTGTCGCAGGCGATCCGTGCGCTCGAGGATGCGCTCGGCGTCGCGCTGTTCGCGCGCACCAAGCGCTCGGTGGCGCTGACGGCGGTCGGGGCGGCGCTGCTGCCGGACGTGCGCCGGCTGCTTGCAGCGGCCGATGCGCTGCCGCCGCTGGCGCGACGGCTCGCGCGCGGCGAGGCCGGTTCGCTGTCGCTCGCGTTCGTGTCGACCGCCGATTACGGGCTGCTGCCTGCGCTGCTGCGGGCGTTCGGTGCGCGCTATCCGCAGGTGCGGCTGCAACTCACGGAGGCGACGAGCGACGTGCAGATCGACGAGCTCGTCGCGGGGCGCATCGACGCGGGGCTCGTCATTCCGCCCGTGCCGCCGCGCCACGCGGCCGGGCTGTCGTACCTGCCCGTCATGCGCGAGCCGCTGGTGGTGGCGATGCCGGCCGCGGCGAGCAATGCGCCGGAAGACGAGCCCGTGCGTCTCGCCGAGGTTGCCGCGTTGCCGCTCGTGATCTTTCCGCGTCGTCTGGCGCCCGGCTTTTATGACATCATTACGGGCTGCTACGGCGCGGCGGGGGCAACGCCGCACATCGGCCAGGAGGCGATCCAGATGCAGACGATCGTCAGCCTCGTGTCGGCCGGCATGGGCGTCGCACTGGTGCCGCAATCGCTGCGTAACCTGCGGCGCACCGGCGTGGTCTACCGGCCGCTTGCCGATCACGCGCCGGTCGTCGAGACAGGCCTCGTGTGGCGCACCGGTGACGTGAGCCCCGTGCTGGCCGGCTTCATCGACGTCGTGCGCGCGCAGGGCCTCGCCACGTGACGTGAACGATGACGCGCCGGTGCCGTCCAACGCGCGGTGCTGCGCGTTTGCGACGGCCGTACCGCATTCGAAAACTTCTTCGCTAACCCATGATCATTCACCCGAATTTCGACCCCGTTGCGATCCATCTCGGGCCGCTGGCCGTGCGCTGGTACGGGCTCATGTATCTCGTCGGCTTCATCGCGGCGATCGTCGTCGGCCGGATCCGGCTGAAGCTGCCGCACGTCGCGGCGCAGGGCTGGACCGCGAAGGACATCGACGACATGATGTTCTACGGCGTGCTCGGCACCGTGCTCGGCGGCCGGCTCGGCTATGTGCTGTTCTACAAGGCCGATTTCTACTTCTCGCATCCGCTCGACGTATTCAAGGTGTGGGAAGGCGGCATGTCGTTCCACGGCGGCTTCCTCGGCGTGACGCTCGCGATGATGCTGTTCGCGTGGCAGCGCAAGCGCCACTGGCTGCAGGTCACCGACTTCGTCGCGCCGATGGTGCCGACGGGGCTCGCGGCCGGGCGGCTCGGCAACTTCATCAACGGTGAGCTGTGGGGCCGCGTGACCGATCCTTCGGCACCGTGGGCGATGCTGTTCCCGGGCGCGATGCGCGACGATGCGGCATGGTTGCCGAAGCATCCGGAGCTCGTCGAGAAGTGGCATCTTGCCGACGTGTTCATGCAATACCAGATGCTGCCGCGCCATCCTTCGCAGCTCTATGAAATCGCGCTCGAAGGCATCGCGCTGTTCTTCGCGCTGTTCTTCTTCGCGCGCAAATCGCGGCCGATGGGCGCCGTGTCCGCGCTGTTCCTGATCGGCTACGGCCTCGCACGCTTCACGGTCGAGTTCGCGCGCGAGCCCGACGACTTCCTCGGCCTGCTCGCGCTCGGCCTGTCGATGGGGCAGTGGCTGTCGCTGCCGATGATCCTCGCGGGCGTCGCGCTGATGGTCTGGGCGTATCGCCGCCGCGCGGCGCATGCCGCTGCGTGATGCGATATCGATGCACGTGCGATCGGCGCGTGCATCGGCACCCTGCAGGTCAACGCAAAACGCCGGCCCTCGGGCCGGCGTTTTTCATTTCGGACTGCCGTGCGCTGCGCTGCGCGTTACTTCATCTGCACGGAGCCGTTGACGGTGACCGACACGGTGGCCTTGCCGCCTTCGACCGCGATCGGCGCGCTCATCTTCGCGCTGTCCATCGGCGCCGCGGCCATCGCCATCATGCGCGGGTACGGCTGTACATTGCGGCCGCCGCCGACGTTCACGTCGCGGATCGTGTAGCTGCCGTAACCGAATGCCTTCGCGGCTTCGTCGGCGCGGGCGCGGAACGACTTGATCGCTTCGGTCGTCAGCTTTTGCTCGGCCGCGCGCTGTGCTTCGGGCGACAGCGAGAACTCGACGTTCGCGACCTGCATCAGGTTCGACAACTGGCCCGCAAGCTTCGACGCGGCAGCGAAATCGCGCGATTCGAGCGCCACTTCCGTACGACCGCGCCATGCGGAGATCTTGCCGTCACGATCGGTGCTCGGGTACACGGAGAATGCGCCCGTGTGTGCGGTGACGCCCGATACGCCCTTCGCCTGCGACAGCGCTGCATCGGCGCGCTGGTTCAACTGCGCGGTGAGGCTGCCCGGATCCTTGGCCTGCTGCTCGTAGAACAGCGTGATGTGGATGATGTCCTGCGGCACGTCCGCGCTGGCCTGCGACGACAGCGACAGCACGCCTGCGGGCTCCGGAAAGTGCGGGTTCGCGGTTTGCGCGTGCGCGGCGGTCGACGCGAGCGTCAGCGCGGCGGGAACGGCGGCGGCAAGGGCGAGCGACAGCGCGAGTGCGGATTTCTTGGTCATTGTTGGACTCCTTGTGCGAGGGCGTGCACGCGGATTGCGCGTGCACGACGCGGGCGTACCGCGCGACGAAAAAACGACAGCCGGCCTGATCGGCCGACAGCGGTTGCTTAGGCCGCGCGAAAGTGCCGCGAGTTCCGTTGCGGCAGTGCGGACTGACCAGATTTGACCTTTGGCGCGCGCCTACTTCATCAGCTTTTCGGTGATGAAGCGCCATTCGGCGCGCGTGACCGGCGTGATCGACAGCCGGTTGCCGCGCGCGAGCACGCGCATGTCGGCGAGTTCGTCGTGTTCGCGCAGCGCCGCAAGCGGCACGAGCGGCGATTTTTTCACGTAGCGCACGTCGACGAGCAGCCAGCGCGGTGCTTCCCGAGTCGACTTTGGGTCGTAATAGGGGCTTTTCGGATCGAACTGGGTGGGGTCGGGGTAGGGCGTCGACGACACTTCGGCGAGGCCCGCGATGCCCGGCTCGGGGCAGCTCGAGTGATAGAACAGCACGCCGTCGCCGATCTTCATCGTGTCGCGCATGAAATTGCGCGCTTGATAGTTTCGCACGCCGGTCCACGGCAGCGAGCGCTGCGGTGCGTTGGCGAGATCGTCGATGCTTGCTTCGTCCGGTTCGGACTTCATCAGCCAGTATTGCATGGATCGTGATCGACGCAGAAAGAGGCTGCTACAAAAGAAAACGGCACCGGGCTTCGCCCGATGCCGTTGGATAGGCCCCCGCCTTGGCCGCTAGGCCGGCATCCTGAACCTGAGGTTCAGAATTGGTCGCAGTTAGCAGCACTTCGGGTACATCAGACAGAGTGACGCGCGCGCCCGTGCTACAAATTTCCGCAACCGTGCACATGGCATTGGTTCAAGGAATATATGACCTTGGCGAACCAGGCAGGGAAGCTGACTGAACTGTGATTCGATGCGCCAATTTGACCACCGTTGATCGCCGAGATCAAGGGGAATCGACGCATCGATTAAAACGTTACTGCGTCTCGTGCTGTGCGAGCACCGCGCCGAGCTGTTCGTTCATCTGGTGCATTGTACGACGGATTTCCTCCGCCGGAAATGCTTCACCGTGCCGCACGCTCGTTTGCAGCCGCAGCAATTCGGACGCGAGCGACAGCGCCGCCATCACGGCGATGCGATCGGTGCCGCGTACCGAGCTGTTCGAGCGGATTTTCGACATTTCGGCGTCGACGCGTGCGACCGCTTCGAGCAGCGCCGCTTCGGTCTCGGCCGAGCAGGCGAGCCGATAGGCCTGACCGAGAATCGAGACTTCGATCTGCTTGGTGCTCATGCATGTTCTCCATGGCTGGCCGCGTCATCGCCATCCGTACGCGCCTGCGCATCCAGCAGGTCGAGCTGGTTGTCGGCTTGCTCCGCATTTTTCGAGCGCGGCAGCTTTTCGAGAATCGCGTTCAGTTTCACCTGGGCGTCGTCGATCTTTGCCGACAGCGTGTCACGCTCGGCCGCAAGTGCATTGCGTTCATCGCGCAGTTGCGCGAGTTCCGTGCGGACAGCGTCCGCATCCGCGCGCAATTGCGCGACCTGCTCCTCGAGCGCGAGCCGTTCCGAGTGATAGCGCTTGTTCAGCGAAATCAGACGGCCAATATTTTGAGATAGGGTTTCGAGTTCGTTGAGCATTTGCTGCGTCCTCTAAAGACCCAGCATTTTAGCGCGGAATAACGCGCAATCCGACATCTGTAACGTTTCCAGTCGTAACACCCCTGCTTCTTGCCGCGAATCGGCGCGTCCCGTGCGTGTCCGGAGGCTTCCTTGACGCTCGCGCGACCCGCTCCTAAACTGGCGCCGCCTCGGTGCTCGCGCGTGGAACGCGCGGTTAAACGGGAAGCAGGGCGCGGGCGCCGGAAGCCCGCCAACCTGCGCTGCCCCCGCAACGGTAAGCGGCCGCGTCTCGTGACGCAGGCCGGCTCGGGCGCGTTTCACGTGCAGCTCCTGCATGCGGACGCGGGCCACTGCGCGTCATCGCGCGGGAAGGCGAGCCGGACCGCCGCCAGCCCGGATACCGGCCGAGACGGGGAGCCCGCACGGGCTTCGTGACGCGCGGCCTGCGGGGAGGCGGGGCGCGCAATGCTTCACGGAATCTTCTTCGATGCTGACCCCAATCGTCCGCGCGACGCTCAAATCACGACCGGTCCGCTGCCGCAAGCGGGTGCGACGCACGTCGTATGCGGCGCCGTGCGCGGCATGAGCGCCGCGCGCGCCACCGCGATCTGGGCCGCACTGGCCGCGGCGGTCGCGCTGCTGTTCGTCGCGTCGCTGTCGATCGGCAGCGTGCCGATGTCGCCGTGGCAGGCGCTCGCGTCGCTCGTGCCGCATGGCGGCGACGCGCTGTTCGCCGATATCGTCCGCACGCTGCGCCTGCCACGCGCGCTCGCCGGCTTCGCATGCGGCGCGCTGCTCGCGCTGGCCGGTGCACTGCTGCAGGTACTGTTGCGCAATCCGCTCGCGGAGCCGTACGTGCTCGGCGTGTCGGGTGGCGCGGCCGGCTTCGCGCTCGTCGCGATGATCGCGGGCGGCGCGTGGTGGCTCGTCGATGCGTCGGCGTTCGCCGGTTCGCTCGTGTCGGTCGCGCTGGTGCTCGGTCTCGCACGCCGCGAGCTGGGGCGCGGCGATTCGCGCGACGCGTCGCCGCGTTTGCTGCTCACCGGCGTCGTGATCGCGGCCGGGTGGGGCGCGCTCGTCACGCTGCTGCTGTCGCTCGCGCCCGATGCACGGCTGCGCGGGATCATCTTCTGGCTGACCGGCGACCTGAACGGCGTGACCGCGCCGTGGTTCGCGTGGGGGGCGCTGTTGCTGGCCGCCTGCGTCGCGCTGCCGGCCGCGCCGCAACTGAACGTGCTGCTGCGCGGCGACGCGACCGCG